>VBAF01000430.1 GCA_005884705.1 Alphaproteobacteria bacterium | reverse complement strand
TTCTCCGGGGGCAAGAGTCCCATCACGGCGAGCGAAGTGACGCTCTTGCCGCAGCCCGATTCGCCGACCAGGCCGAGCGTGCGTCCGCTCTGCAGCGCGAGATCGATGCCGTCGACGGCACGCACGGTGCCGTCATCGGTCGCGAAGCTGACGGACAGCCGCCTGAGCTCCAGCAGCGCTGCGCTCATTCGGCGGCTTGGGCGCGCGCGGCGGCCTGGTTCTTCTCGACCTCGGCGTCGATGCGGGCACGATCGTAGATGCCGGCCGGATTCTGGCGCGTCGCCAGGAAGGTGCGGAAGAGCGTCCAGCGCTCGCGGCTCGCCGCCTCGAGGCGGGCGAGCTCCAGCAAGGGCTCGACATGGTCGTCGACCCGTAAATCGAGCTCGGAATACTCGTCCTTGCCGTAGATCACCAGCGCCGCCGACTGCTTGCCGCGCTTGTCGCCGCCGACCTTCTCGCCGGCCTTCAACGCGGTGATCAGCCGACGCGGCAGCTCCAGGTCCGACCGCTCGCGCAGCACCCGCACGGTCTCGCTGACCACCTGAGGGCCGGCCAGCATGTTGCCGGCCACCGAGAAATCCTCGCCGATCCAGTGGCCGCACCACGGCACGCAGTCGGCGCCGGTGTGGGCAGCGAACTTTCCGTCGGCGCCCAGCACGTGGAGCTGACGATGTGCCTGGCCCTCGTCACGCGAGGTCAGGATGCGCACGATATCCTGCGCAGCGACGCCGTCGCGGATCAGCTTGAGGCCATCGACGCCGTAGAGCGGGTTGAACAGCGCCTGGGTGGCGACGGCGCCCTTCTGCGGCGCGATGTAGGGCACGCGCGCGCCGACGGCGAAGAACTTGGTCGCGACGGCGATCGCGATGCGCCCGCTGTCGCGCTCGCGAAAGACGATCGACCAGGTCATCGTCCCGCGGCGTAGCCCTGCATGCCGCGCGGGTTGGCAGCCGCCCTGCGCCACGGATCCTGGCGGCTGGCGGCGGTCAGGCGGCCCTCGGACCAGTCGTCGTTCATCTCGACCTCATGGCCGCGCTTACGCAATTCCTGGGCCGTTTCCGCAGGGACCCGGCCCTCCAGCACGAGCACGCCGGGACGGGCGGTGCGCGGCCAGAACGATGAGGGGAAGTGCTCGCTATGCCAGGCCGGCGCGTCGATCGCCTCCTGCAGGTTCATGCCGCAATGGACGTGGCGCAGGAACATCTGGGTGATCCACTGCTCCTGCTGGTCGCCGCCCGGCGAGCCCCACACCATGTACGGCTCGCCGTCGCGATGGGCGAGGGTCGGCGTGAGGGTGGTGCGCGGCCGCTTGCCCGGCGCGAGCGAGGAGGGCTGGCCTTCCTCGAGCCAGCAGATCTGGCCACGTGTGCCGATCGGAAAGCCCAGCTCGGGCACCACCGGCGAGCCGTGCAGCCAGCCGCCCGACGGCGTCGCCGAGACCATGTTGCCGTCCTTGTCGACGATGTCGAAATGCACCGTGTCGCCGCTCATCTGGCCCATGCGGCCGACCGTCGGCTCGCCGGCGCCGCTCGCCGCGACGGCGGCGCGCGAGCCGTCGGCGCGGCGCAGCTTCACCACGCCGCCGTAGCCCTCGACCTTGCCCGGCCGCTGGTCGAGCGAGGCCTTGGCCGGATCGATCAGCTTGCGGCGGTCGGCGTTGTAGGCGTCCGACAGCAGCGTCTGCATCGGCACGTCGACGAATTTCGGATCGCCGTAGAAGGCCTCGCGGTCGGCGAAAGCGAGCTTGCTCGCCTCGACGAGGGTGTGGATGAAGTCGGCTGATGTCGGATCGGCTCCATCCAAATTGAAGCCCTTGAGGAGCGCGAGCTGCTGCAACGTCACCGGGCTCTGCGCCCACGGGCCCGCCTTGAACACCGTGTAGCGGCCGTAGTCGTAGCTCAGCGGCTCCTCGATCGTCGCCTGCCACTTCGCCATGTCGTCGCCGCGCAGCAGGCCCTTGTGGCGCTTGCCGGAGACGTCCATCAGCTCCTGGTGCGTGTAGAACCGGTCGATCGCCTCGGCGACGAAGCCCTGGCTCCAGACCTTGCGCGCGCGCTCGATCTCGGCCTCGCGGCCGCCGCCGCCCGCCTCGGCTTCCTGGATGATGCGCATGTAGGTGTTGCCGACCGCCGGGTTGCGGAACAGCGAGCCCGGCACCGGCACCTTGTTGCCGGGTAGGTAGACCGCCGCCGAGGTCGGCCAGTTGTCGCGGAAATTCTGCTTCACCGTGTCGATCGTCGCCGCGGCGCGCTCGACGATCGGATGGCCGTTGATCAGGTAGCCGATCGCCGGCGCCAGCACGTCGGCCAGCCGCAGCGTGCCGTACTCACGCAGCATCAGCATGTAGGCGTCGAAGGTGCCGGGCACCGCGGCCGGCAGCAGGCCGGTGCCGGGAATGAGGTCGAGGCCGAGGCCGCGGAAATGCGCGATCGTCGCTTTGGCCGGCATCACGCCCTGGCCGCACAGGATCTCGGTCTTGGCTTTCTTCACCGCATGGAAGATCAGCGGCGCGTCGCCGCCCGGTCCGCAGAGATGCGGCTCGACCACCTGCAGGGTGAAGGCGGTGGCGACGGCGGCATCGAAGGCGTTGCCGCCGCGCTCCAGGATGCCCATGCCGACCGCCGTGGCGATCCAGTGCGTCGAGGTGACGACACCGAAGGTGCCGGTGATCTCGGGACGGGTGGTGAAGGGGTTGGGATTGATCAGTTTCAAACCTGCCTCCGGGGCGTGCAATTTCCGGAGGGGACCTTAAGCCCCGTTCAGATGCTTCGCCAGTTCCCACGCTTCCCGCGACTTTCCCACCCGCGTGGGAAGCCTCGGATTTCGATGGCACAGGGTTTTGGGACATTTGTTCCCGACTCACCCCCACCCCATCGCGGTGTTAGGGTACCGCGCGCCCTGCCTGCTCTAGGAATTTTGCGGGATTTTCATCCAGGCGGGCCGCTCGGCAAGAATCTGCGCGTCTTTCGCGACCAATGGCCCATCGGCGGCCTCGATCACCAGCATGGCGAGCGCGCGATCGCCTGCCCCGGAGCGGATCTCGCCGACCTCCTTGCCGTCGCGCTGGATCGGCGTGCCCGAGGGCGGCAACGGACCCTCGACTCTGACCGGAAATAGCCGGCGCTTGATCAGGCCGCGATACTTGGTGCGGGCGGTCAGCTCCTGGCCCATGTAGCAGCCCTTCTGCCAGTCGACGCCGTGCAGCTCTCTCGACCGTCAGGTCGCGGCTGCCGTCGGGCACGCCGAGCCGCAGGCGCAGCGCCTCGTACTCCGCCAGCGGCGCCTCGCTGACGCCGAGCAGCGTCGCGGTCTGGCCAGTCGGTGCCAGCACCCGCACGCCGAGCTCCGGCAGCCGCGGATCGACGAACGCCGTTGCGCCGGCGACCGGCAGGATCTTCTCGGCGTCGGCCCCGGACACGACCGCCACTTCCATCGAGTCGGTCCGATCCTCGACCGTCACCTTGGAGCGCAGGGTGTACATCTTGAGCTTCTTGGCGAGCGCCGGCGCCCGCTCGCGCTCGGTTTCCAGCAGGAAAGTGCCTGCGCCATCCTCGACCACGAACATGTCGTTGAGGAAGCGGCCCTGCGGCGTCAGCAGCGCCGCCCAGACAGCTTTGCCGGGGCCGACCTTGGCGGTGTCGTTGGAGATCAGCCCCTGCAGGAACTCGGCGCGGTCAGGGCCGGCGACGGCAATGACGCTGCGATGGGGCAGCAGCGCGTAAGAGGGAGAGGACATGCCCAAGAGTTGGGGCGTGCCGGCGCGCTTGGCAAGTCGGCTTACGTGGCTCCGTCGGCCTTGATGCCGAGCCGGGCGATCAGCGTGCCCAGCCGCTCGTGCTCCTTCTGCATGGCGTCACCGACCTGCTCGGGCGTCATCGGTTGCGGCGTGATGTACGCCGCAGCCAGCCGCTTACGCGTCTCGGGGTCGGCGAGGGCGGCCGCCATCGCGGCATTCACCCGGTCGACGATAGCGCGCGGCAGGGCGCGCTGGCCGTAGAGCGGCAGCCACGAGCGGACCTCGGCGTCGCCGACGCCCTGCTCGGTCATGGTCGCCATGTTCGGCAGCTCGTCGAGGCGGCTGGGGCCGACGACGGCCAGACCCTTCAGCCGGCCGGCCTTGACGTGCTGCATCACCAACGACGTGCTCACCACCGCGATGTCGAGGCGGTTCGCCAGCAGATCCTGCACGCCCGGCGGCAGACCCTTGTAGCTGATCGACGTGATGTCGATGCCGAACTTGAGCTTGAGCTGCTCGGGCACCAGGTGCGTGCTCGTGCCGTTGCCGGAGTTGAGATAGTTGAGCTTGCCGGGATTCTTGCGGGCGTGCGCCACGAAGCCGGCGATGTCGTCGGCGGGCGATTCGGGCGGCGCGCAGACGATCGCGGTGCTGACGCCGATCATGGCGATCGGCTGGAAGTCGGCGATCACGTCGAACGGCGTCTTCATCAGGTAGCTGAGCGCCACGTGTCCCGACACGGTCTGGTAGAGCGTGTAGCCGTCCGCCGGGGCGCTCAGCATCATCTGCGCGCCGACGATGCCGCTGCCTCCCGGCCGCGGAT
>VBAF01000013.1 GCA_005884705.1 Alphaproteobacteria bacterium | reverse complement strand
CAAGACCAACAAGGATCGCCTCGCCCACAAGGCCGAGATGGAAGCCGAGCTGCGTGCCCTCACCAAGGACCGCGACGGCGAGTCCTTCGCCAACGAGCTGATGATGGCCGGCGTGCCGTCGGGCGCCGTGCAGGAGGTGCCCGACGTGATGGAGCATCCGCACACCAGGCACCGCAACATGGTCTGGGAGAAGGACGGCTATCGCAACGTCGGCAACCCGATCAAGCTCTCGCGCACGCCGCCCGCGATCCGCAGCAAGCCGCGCAAGTTCGGCATCGATACCCGCGCGGTGCTCGGCGAGCACGGCTTCTCGGGTCCCGAGATCGACAAGTTGATCGACGCCGGCGTGGCGCTCACCGAAATCCGGAAAGCCTGATGTTCCAGCCTGACCTGCTGAAGGGAAAGCGCATCCTCGTCACTGGCGGCGGCACCGGTCTCGGCCGCTCGATGGCGCAGCGCTATCTCGAGCTCGGCGCCAACGTCGTGATCTGCGGCCGGCGCGAGGACGTCCTGAAGCAGACGGCGGAAGAGCTCGCCAAGGAAACCGGCGGCGAGATCGAGACAGTCGGCTGCGACGTCCGCGTGCCCGACGCCGTCGAGGCGATGATGGACACGATCTGGGCCAAGCGCCCACTCGACATCCTGGTCAACAACGCCGCCGGCCAGATCCTGGCGCAGACCCACAAGATGTCGACGCGCGCGATCGACGCGGTGCTGGGCATCGTGCTGCACGGCTCGGCCTACTGCACCGTGGCGGCCGGCCGACGCTGGATCGACGCCGGCGAGCGCAACAAGGTGGTGATGTCGATCCTCACCGTGTCGTCACTGACCGGCGCGCCCTTCACCGTGCCCTCGGCGATGGCCAAGGCGGGCGTGCTGGCGATGACCAAGAGCCTGGCGGTCGAGTGGGGACCAAAGGGCATCCGCACCTGCGCGATCGTGCCTGGCCCCTTCCCGACCGAGGGCGCGTGGAGCCGGCTGATGCCCAAGGAGCGCGGCGGCAACGAGGAGCTGGTGAAGACGATCCCGCTGCGCCGCGTCGGCGAGCATATCGAGCTTGCCAATCTCGCGGCCTATCTGGTGAGCGATGGCGCGGCCTTCATCAACGGCGATGCGATCGTGATCGACGGCGGCAAGATGCTGCAATCGGGCGGCGGCGGCGCCAACACCCAGGCGATGGCCGACTGGACCGACGAGCAGTGGGAGGCGATCCGGCCGAAGCGGAAGTGACGGTCAGCGCCTGCGGCTCACCGTCTCGAGATCGAGCCGCGCCTGCAGCAGGCGCGCATGGGCATCTACGGCACCCTGGCGCAGCGAGGCGCGTGCGACCTCGATGCGGTTGGCGATCTGCCACAGCTCGTCGGACGTGCGATGGATCGCCGCGCCGATGCGCTCGCGCTGCGACAGGTCCGCCGTCGCCCACCACGCCTGGAACTTCTCAAGCTCGGCGTGCTTGGCATCGAAGCGGCGCGACCCGGCTTCGGTCTCCCATTGCGCAAGTGCCGCCTGCCACAGCCGGCGGCACTCCTGCTCGCGCGCGGCGAATGTCGCGACGTTCATCGTCTGCCCGAGCGCCCAGCGCGCCAGCAGGAAGATTGCGACGGCCGCGGCCAGGAGCAGCAGGCGAGCGATCCACGGCCGCTCAGGGCCAAAGGCAATCGCCGCTGGTGCAAGAGCCGGCAGGAACGCCAGCGGCCCGTGACAGGCGCGCCACCGCAGCGCCCAGCGGGCCCTTGTCGACAGCTTCGGGGGTGCCACCTCGGCCGTGATATCGGGCGCCGGCCCCGGATGCTCGATCGCGGTCCCGAAGCCGCTCTCCATCGCCTACTTCTTGGTTGCGGGAGCACTCACGACGCGCACCGGATCGCCGTCCGACAGTCCGTCGGGCGGGCTGTCGATCACCCGGTCATCGGCCGCAAGGCCGGTGCCGATCTCGACCACCTGGCCGAGGTCACGCGCAATCGTGATGGTCTTGAGCTTCACCTTGTCGTTGCCGTCGAGCACCGCGACCCGCAGCCCGGCCTTGCCGAAGATCAGCGCGCCGGCCGGAATCGACAGCGCCTGGGCGTTCTCCGGTAGCTGGATGCGGGTGTTGGCGAAGGCGCCGGGCATCAGCTCGCCTGCACTGTTCTCGACCACGACTTGCATGCGGGTGGTGCCCGAGGCCGGGTCGACGGCACGCGCCGAGGCCTCGACCACGCCGGCGTAGACCTTGCCGGGATACTCCGGCACCGCGATCTCGACCTTGGTGTTGAGCTTCACCGCCGGCACAAAGTTCTGCGGCACGCTGACGGTCAGCCTGAGCTTCTGTGTGTCGGACACCACGAACAGGGCGAGGCCCGCGCTCGAATCGGCATTGATCAGCGCGCCCATGTCGGTATTGCGGGTGGTGATGATGCCGTCGAACGGCGCCACCACGCGTTTGAAATCGGCCAGCACGAGCAGCCGGTCGACATTGGCCTGCGCCGCCCTGGTGAGCGCCTGCTTGACCGTGAGGTCGCCGATCTTCTCGTCGACCGTCTGCTTGGCGACGGCGTTGCTGCCGCCCAGCGTCCGCCAGCGTTCAGCCGTGACGCTGGCCAGCGTCTCCCCGGCCTGCGCCGAAGCGAGTGCGGCACGAGCCTGCAGCAGCTGCTGATCGAGGTCGGGCGCCTCGATCTCGGCCAGCAGCTGGCCCGCCTTCACCGGCGCGCCGATGTCGACGTACCAGGTCTTGAGGAAGCCGCTGACCCGGGCATAGATCGGCGCGCGCGAATAGGCCTCGAGCCGGCCCGGCAGGTCGAGCGACGACTTGTTGCCGCCGACACCGGGCCTGATGATGGCGACCGTCGGCGCCGACTGCGCGCTGGTCATCTCCTTGAGGCGTGCTTCGCTGGCGTTGCGGCTCCAGATGCCGTTCACGACGATCACGGTGAGGACCAGTGCGGCAGCCAGGCCGGCGATGGCAAGGCCGCGGCGCGAGACCTTGCCGGTTGGCGCTGTCGACTCAGGCTGCATGCGGGGCTCCGTGCGCCACCTTGCCGTGATTGCGGTGAATGACGCTGAACACGACCGGGACGAAAATCAGGGTGGCGATGGTAGCGAAGATCAAGCCGCCGATCACGGCGCGACCGAGCGGCGCGTTCTGCTCGCCGCCCTCGCCCAGGCCGAGCGCCATCGGCGTCATGCCGATGATCATGGCGAGCGCCGTCATCAGCACCGGCCGGAAGCGCACGAACCCGGCGTCGAGCGCCGCTGCCGTCGCGTCGCCCAGCTCGGCCAGCCGCTCGCGCGCGAAGCTGATCACCAGCACCGAGTTGGCAGTGGCCACCCCCATGCACATGATCGCGCCGGTCAGCGCCGGCACCGACAGCGTCGTGCCGGTGGTGAACAGCATCCAGACGATGCCCGCGAGCGCCGCCGGCAGGGCGGTGATGATGACGAAGGGATCGCTCCACGACTGGAAGTTCACGACGATCAGCAGGTAGATCAGCACGATCGCGCCCAGCAGGCCGAACAGCAGGCCCGAGAAGGCGCTCTCCATGGTCTTGACCTGGCCCTGCACCTTGACCGCGCGGATCTTGGGCGAGGCGCTGGGCGCCAGCTCGGCCACCACCCGGCGCACGTCGGCGGCGACCGCGCCGAGATCGCGACCCTGCACGGCGGCGTAGACCTGCACCATGTTCTGCAGGTCGTACTGCGACACCACGGCGTTGCCGACGTCGCGGCGAATGTCGGCGAAGCCGCCAAGCACCTGCAGCGAGGTCGCCGCCGGCGCCATGATCGGCAGGTTGGACAGCGAGTTCAGCGAATCGAGCCGATACTGCGGCGTCTGCAGCACGATGTTGTAGGTGATGCCGTTGGCCGGATTGAGCCAGTAGGTCGGCGCGATCTGGCCGCTGCCGGCGAGGTTCACGACCAGCGAATTGGTGACGTCACGCGTCGTCAGCCCGACGTACTGGGCGCGCGTGCGGTCGATGTCGACGGCGAAGACCGGAGCGTTGCGCGCCTGCTGGATGCGCGCGTCGACGATGCCGGGAATGGTGCGGATGCGGGCGAGCAGCCGGTTGGCGTGCTCGAAGCCCGCCGCCAGGTCGGAGGTCCGCACCTGAACGTCGATCGGCGACGGTGCGCCGAAGTTCAGGATCTGGCTGATGATGTCGGCCGGCAGGAAGGAAAAGGTGAAGCCGGGAAAGCGCTCCGGAAGCTGGCGGCGCAGCGCCGCCACATGGTTCTCGGTCGGGCCATGGCCCTCGACCAGCTTGATCTGGATATCGCCGTCCTGCGGCCCGATCACGCCGGTGTTGCTGTAGGTCATGTTGATGCCGCTGACCGGCATGCCGACATTGTCGACCATCGTGGCGATCTCGCCCGCCGGCAGGATCTCGCGGATCGCCTTCTGAATGCCGGCGAACTGGTTGGCCGCTTCCTCGACCCGCGTGCCGACCGGGGCGCGGGCGTGCATCAGGATCTGGCCGCCATCGACCGCGGGGAAGAAGTTGCGCCCGAGCATCGGCGCCAGCGCGAACGAGGCGACCACGAAAGCCATGAAGCTCGCGATGAAGACGGCGCGCCGGCCGAGCGCCATCGCCAGCAGGTCGCGATAGACGGCGCGGAAGCGCTCGAAGCGCGCCTCGAAGCCGCGTTGGAACAGCACCAGCGGGTTGCGGGTCGGCGGCTTGTCGCCGTGCGCATGCGGCTTCAGCAGGAAGTTGGCCATGGTCGGCACCAGGGTGCGCGACAGGACGAACGAGCAGACCATGGCGAACATCACCGCCTCGGCCATCGGCACGAACAGGAAGCGGGCGACGCCTTCGAGGAAGAACATCGGCACGAAGACGATGCAGATGCAGAGCAGCGACACGAAGGCCGGTGTCACGATCTGCCGCGCGCCGTCCATGATCGCCGGCTCGACCTGCTTGCCCTGCTCGAGATGCCAGTTGATGTTCTCGATGGTCACCGTGGCGTCGTCGACCAGGATGCCGACGGCGAGCGCGAGGCCGCCCAGCGTCATGATGTTCAGCGTCTCGCCGAACGCCGCCAGCAGCGCGATCGAGCCCAGGATGGCGAGCGGGATCGAGGTCGCGATGATGATGGTCGAGCGCCAGCTGCCGAGGAACAGCAGGATCATCAGGCTGGTCAGCACGGCAGCGATCACCGCCTCGTAGGCGACGCCGGTGACGGCGCCCTCGACGAACAGCGACTGGTCGCCGAGCAGGGCCAGGCTGAGGTTCTCGGGCAGCGTGTTGCGCAGCTCGGCGACCTTGTCCTTGATGCCGTCGATGATGGCGAGCGTCGAGGTCGCGCCGTTCTTGAGCACCGCCAGCAGCACCGAGCGGCCACCGTCGACATGGACGATGTTCTGCTGCGGCGGATTGCCGTCGCGCACCTGCGCTACGTCGCGCAGATAGACGATGATGCCGTCCTTGGCGAACACCGGCACGTCGCCCAGCGCCTCGAACGCCTTGGGCGCGTTGTTGAGCTGGATGGTGTATTCGAAGCTGCCGATCTTCTGCGAGCCGGCCGGCGTCAGCAGGTTTTGTGCGGCGAGCGCATTGGCGACATCGTTGGCCGACAGCCCGCGTGCCTGCATGGCGGCGGGATCGAGATCGATCTGGATCTGGCGGAACTTGCCGCCGAACGGAAAGGGGATCGCCGCGCCGGCCACCGTGACCAGCGGCGTGCGCACCGTGTTGATGGCGAGGTCGAACACCGCCTGTTCGGACATGCCCTTGCCGGCAAGCGCGATCTGGATGATCGGCACCGTCGAGGCGTTGAAGTTCAGGATCAGCGGCGGCGTAATGTTGGGCGGCATCTGCTTCAGCACGGTCTGGGCGATCGCCGTGACCTGCGCGTTGGCGGTGCGGATGTCGGTGCCCGGCTGGAAGAACACCTTGACGATGCCGACGCCGGTGTAGGACGTGCCCTCGATATGCTCGATGTCGTTGACGGTGGTGGTGAGCGAGCGCTGGAAGCCCAGCATCACCCGGCCCGACATCTCGTCGGGCGGCAGGCCGGTGTACTGCCAGACCACGGCGATGACGGGGATGCGGATTTCGGGGAAGATGTCGACCGGCGTGCGCAGCGCCGCCAGCGGGCCGACGATCAGGATCAGCACCGCCAGCACCACGAACGTATAGGGCTTACTGAGCGCAATACGAACGAGATGCAGCATTTCGACTGGAAATCCGCGCTTCCCGGGGAGACCGACCCCCCTCGGATCGGACACCAGCATCGGACCATGCCGCTCCCCGAGTGTCGAGAAATTACCCCCCTGCTCCTTGCATGGCTCTGCGCTAGGCTTGCATAGGGCAAACCGAGCCCTCGGGAGGAACGTGGCAATGGCCGAGTATGACTACATCATCGTGGGCGCAGGCTCGGCCGGCGGCGCCTTGGCCGCGCGACTCACGGAAAATTCAACGGCCAAGGTCCTGCTGCTCGAAGCCGGGGCGGCGAGCCATCCCTACTCGCGCATGCCGCTCTCCTTCGGCCTGCTGATCGACAATCCGGCGGCCAACTGGCTCTACCAGTCCGAGCCCGAGCCGGGCACCGCCAACCGGCAAATCCCGGTACCGCGCGGTAAATTGCTCGGCGGCTCGAGCTCGATCAATGGTCTCGTGTGGGTGCGCGGCCAACCGCTCGACTACGACACCTGGGCGCAACTGGGCTGCCGCGGCTGGAGCTGGCGCGACGTCGCGCCGGTGTTCACCCGCATCGAGAACTTCGTCGATGGCGACGGCAGCAACGGCCGCGGCACCGCGGGGCCGCTCAAGGTCTCGACCGTACCCGACCAGAACCCGCTCTACGACGCGCTGTTCGAGGCGGCCAAGGCCGCCGGCTACAAGGTCAACCCCGATTACAACAGCGAGGACCAGGAAGGCGTCGTGAAGACGCAGACCTCGATCTACAAGGGCCGGCGCATGAGCGTCGCGCACTGCTACATCGAGCCGGCGATGAAGCGCTCGGAGACCCTGCAGGTCGTGACCAACGCCCACACGCTGCGGGTCCTGCTCGAGGGCAAGCGCTGCGTCGGCGTCGAGTACGAGAAGGACGGGCGGGTCGTTCAGGCGCGCGCCAGGGAGACGATCCTGTCGGCCGGCGGCGTCGCCAGCCCGCAGATCCTCGAGCTTTCGGGCATCGGCCGGCCGGACCTGCTGAAGCAGCATGGCATCGAGGTGAAGCACGAGCTGCCGGCGGTCGGCGAGAATTTCCGCGACCACATCAACGCCCGCATCATCTGGAAGGTGAAGGACCCCAAGGTCTCCTACAACCACATGGCGCGCGGCGTCGGCGCGGTGACCCAGATGATGAAGTATCTCGCGACCGGTGGCGGCTTCATGAGCCTGCCCTCGGCGCCGCTGCTCGCCTTCCTGCGCACCCGGCGCGAGCTCGAGACGCCGGACGTGCAGATGCACCTCGTGCCGTACTCGATCAAGGATCCCAAGACGCGCAAGCTGCAGGACTTCCCGTCGATGACGATTGCCTGCTACCAGCTGCGGCCCGAGAGCCTGGGCTCGATCCACATCAAGTCGCCCGATCCCAAGGCGCAGCCGGCGATCCGCTTCAATTTCCTCGCCGATCCGATCGACCAGCGGGCGATGGTCGACGGCTTCCGCATGATGCGGAAGATCGTCGATGCCCCGCCGATGGACGCCTACCGCGACAGCGAATTCTCGCCGGGTCCGTCGGTCGGCAGCGACGACGAGATCCTGACATGGATCCGCCACAACTCGCAGACCGCCTACCACCCGGTCGGGACCTGCCGCATGGGCCCGGCCGGGCCGAAGACCGTGGTCGACGACAAGCTCAAGGTCCATGGTCTGGAGGGGCTGCGGGTCGCGGATGCCTCGATCTTCCCGACCATGCCCTCGGGCAACACCAACGCGCCCTCGATCATGGTCGGCGAGAAGATGGCCGACATCCTGCGAGCTGGCGCACAACGTTGATCGAATTTCCGGGACCGAGCGGCTCCAGCCAATAGCCGAAAATGCTGAAAATGCTCCAAGTCGATTTTCGGCAATTTTGGCTAATGGATAAAGCATCGGCCTCGCCACGCCGGCCGCCCTCTTGCTGTCTCCCCCGGGATGCACTCCGCCAGCCGTTTAGAGTGAGTTCGTCGAAAACGGCGAAAACGGCCGAAACGGTCGGAGAAATTGCATGATCACGGGCTGATCACGCGAGGATCGTCCCTCCCGGCCCTAGATTGGATCGTCCCGCAGCATTCGTGAGGCGATCCCCATGCTCGAAGTCGGCAGTTCGTACAGCGACGCCCGTCAGGACCTGCGCGCCCTTTGTCCGCAGCCCCTGTTGAACTGGCGCGAGGCTCGCTTCTACGGCCGTTACGGCGAGGTCGAGCTGCACCTGCTCGAGTTCCTGTGCCGGCGTGGTGCCGACGCCATCGATGTCGGCGCCAATGACGGCTCCTACGTCCACTACATGCGCCGCCATGCCGGCCACGTCGTCGCCTTCGAGCCGATGCCGACCCTGGTGAAGGCGCTGCGCCAGAAATTTCCACGCGGCGTCACCTTCCAGCCGATCGCGCTGTCCGACAAGAGCGGCACGATCGAGCTGCGCATGCCGGTGGTCGACGGCGTGGTGGTGACGGGCTGCTCGACAGTGTCGGACGACGCCTCGGCCGCGTATCCGGCCTACGAAGGCATCGAGGTCCCGATGGCGCGCCTCGACGAGGTCTATTCCGGCAGCTGCGGCTTCATCAAGATCGACGTCGAAGGCCATCAGCAAGCGGTACTCGACGGCGCCGTCGAGACCATCAAGCGGTGCCAGCCGCGCATGCTGGTCGAGGTCGAGGACCGGCTGTCGCCCGGTGGGCTGGGCCGCGCCCGCGCCTACTTCGACAGGCTGGGCTACCGCGGCCCGTTCGTGCACCAGGGGCAGTTGAAGCCGATCGACCGCTTCTCGGTCCAGACCATGCAGGACCCCGCCAACCTGCCCGACCTCACCGCCGCGCTGACCGCCCGCCAGCGCTTCGGCCGCTATATCTACAATTTCATCTTCCTGCCGCCGGGCGAGCCCGAGTCGACGGTGTGGAAGATCTCGGAGCGGCTGAAGGCGCTCGCCGCCTAGGGCGCTCCAGCCCCCGGATGCCGTCGACCAGATGCCTGCCGATGCGCGGCCAGTCGAAGCGCAGCGCGCAGGCCTCGGAGGCCTCCCGCTGACGCCGGTTCAGTGTCTCGAAATCGTCGATCAGGGCGACGACGCCTTCGCCCAGCGCGCGATGGCTGTCGAACAGCCCGACGCTCACGCCATCCTCCAGCGGCATGCCCGGCAGCGCGATGCGCATCGCCAGGATGGGCAGGCGATTGAACACGTAGTCCAGGCCCTTGAGCTTGAAGCCGCCCAGCTCGTCGGGCACCAGCGCGAGCCGCGCGTTCGCCATGTGGGGCCGCACGTCGTCCACCCGGCCCTCGAAGCGGACCTCGGGGAAGCGCCGGCGAAGCGACGCCAGATAGTCGGGCTCGGTCTCGCCGACCAGCTGCAGCTCGATGCCGGCGGCGGCCAGGATCGGTGCCGCAGCGGCGAGGAACCGTTCGAGGCTGATGCGCTTGGGCGGCCAGTCGAAGCTGCCGACGATGATGGCGCGGCGCGGCATCGACGCGTCGATCGTCCGCTCGGCGACGCGATGCCCGCCATAGCCCGGCGGCACCAGGATGACCGGCGTCGGGGCCGCCTCGGCGGTGAAAGTTCGCGCATCGTCAGGCGTGTTGGCGGTCACGAGATTGCAGCGCTTCATCAGCCGCCGCTCGAGGCGACGAACCTTCAGCGCGTCCCACTCCTTGTAGAGCCGGCGGGCGCCGCGGGCAGCATCGGCGATGCGGCGGGCGACGGTCATCTCATGGTTGTGGGCGAGGTAGACCAGCTTGGCGGTGCCGCCCTGTCTTGCCTGGTAATCCAGTACCGCAGGCAGCGCCCATGCCGCGCAGATGCTGTCGAACACGATGGCGTCCCAGGCCCGCTCGGCGAGCGCCGCCGCCAGCACCCGATCCATCGAGCGCGAGATGCCCCGTTGCGCCGCCTCGGGCAGGGTCCGCAGCGCCCGTCGCCAGCGCGGCCGGCGCGCCTCCTCGCCCAGCCGCCAGGCAAGGCCCGGCTGATCGGCTGGCAAATCGGGCTTCTCCGTGCGTGCCAGCCCGACCACGCAGAGCGCGGCGCCGGCGTTGCGCGCCGCGCCGATCAGGCCCTCGGAATAGATCAGCTGACCGTTGGTCGCCGGATCCGGATCGGCCAGGGTGATCCACAGGCAGTCCATTCGACGCTTCCCCTCGACCATGCGGGAAAGAATGTGGGCCGCTTCGCGGCGAGGCGAGTGACCAAGAAGAGGCACTGCAACCGGTCGCCACAAAGTGACCACTGGCTGCACGAGCCTGGCGTCCGTTTCATACGCGCTGTCGCTCGTGGAGGGTGCACGACCGGCAAGAGGCTTGGGAAAGGGAGGACTCGATGTCTTTGACGATGCCGGCGACGCCCGCGGCTGGAGACGACTGGGCGTTGACCGGGGACGAAGACTTCGTGTGCGACGCTTCCGACAGTCCGCTCGCTGCCGTCGAAAAGTGCCTCGACAACGGCCTCGGCACCTGCCTGGTGGTCGACGGCCAGCGATACCTCGGATGCATCACCCTCGACGAGCTCGGCCAGGCCGCGCTCAACGGCGGGTTGCGGGTCCCGACGCTCGGCCAGCACATGGCGACCATCGGCCGCCGCTTGTCCAACACCGCGGCGGCCAACACCGGCCTGCTGAAGCCCGAGCTCGATGCGGCCGGCAACCTGATCCGCCTCACGGTCGACCGTTCGGCGCAGCGCATCCAGATCGCGCGGCCGGACATGACCCATCGCGAGTTCCGCTCGATCCTCGACGCCTTCCTGTCCTCGTGGATCTCGAGCAAGGGACCCTATGTCGAGAAGTTCGAGGACGACTTCAGCCGCTTC
>VBAF01000429.1 GCA_005884705.1 Alphaproteobacteria bacterium | reverse complement strand
TCTTGAACGCGTTGATGCGCTGCGCGGCGGACTCGGCCTTTTCGCGCTGCAGGCTGGCCATCAGCGCCTCGTTCTGGCGCCAATTCTCCCAAACGTCGGCCGCGCTCTTGACCAGGAGTGCGCTGCAAATCAGGAGCGCGGCAGGCACCACCAGCCTCTGGGCCGTGAAGCGAAGCATGGACATGGTTCTCTCCCGCAGTTCGTGGGCAATGAGAGACGGGGCATTACTTTCGGACAGACGAAGGCATGGGTCGACGGCTCGGGCGAACAGCATCACGTTGCCGGCCGACACCACGTAATGGAAATCCGCGGCGACGCGCGTAATCGCCATGGCCCACGGCTCCGCACCCAGATCGGCGCCGAGCCGCCGGACCGTGCGGCCATGCTGCTCGGCCAAATCGCCAAGGCGGGTGTCGCCGGGTGCCGCCCCCAGGCAGCAAGCAGCCAGATGTTCCAGCCACTTCGGCGGGTGGCGGTACTCCGGCTCGATGTCCGCTCCGTTATTCCCCGCTCTTGCCATGTCAGGCTCCCTGCGGCGCATAGGGCCCGCTGCGCAGGCCATCGAGAATTCGCAAGACCCCCCGCAACTCGCGCGCGCCGGCACCGGTCAGGGCATAGAACCGTTTGGCCCGGTCCCCCCGTTCAGGCGTGGCATCGCCGTCGCGATGATGAACCAGCTGCCGGCGTTCCAGACGCGCCAGCACAGTGTAGAGCACACCGAGGGTCATGGCATGGCCGTGCGCCTTCATCTCGTCCTGAATCGAGAGGCCATAGGCCTGCCGCCCGCATCGGGAGATTGCCAGCATGACCATCTGCTCGTTCGTCGTCAGCACGGGGCGCTCTTCACCGGTTAATTCTAGCTATTAGATTCTATAAAGTAGAATCATAACTGCCGTCAAGCATTGCGGGCGGAAATTGCAGGATTCCCAACAGCGACCTGTGGCGGGTCTGCGCCATGCGCGAGCCGCACGCACCGATCGAGCAGGCGCCCACCGGCCTCGCCAAGAGACCGTGCCGTGTCGGCGCTGCTCAGCGACCGCACCTTCGAATTGGCGCGGCGTCGCGTGGCCGCGTAGGCAGGATCACTCCGCCGGCTGGAACACTTCGAGCTCGGACGTCATCTCCTTGCCGCGGGTCTCCGGCCCCAGCAGCACGAAGATCACGACCAGCACCGAGAAGACCATGGTGCTGACCATCATGGGCAAGGCATAGCCCATGTGCATCTCGTTCGCGAAGTAGCTCAGCACCGGCGCGATGAAGCCGCCGAAGATGGCGCCCTGGTGATAGACGAAGCCGGAGGCGGTCGCCCGCACCTCGGTCGGGAAGCGTTCGCAGAGATAGCTCGGGTTCTGGCCGTAGATCGATCCGGCGAAGAAGCCCTGGAGGATGAAGCCCGCGACGATCCAGACCGGATCCTGGGTGAAGAGGTAAAGCGGCGTGACGAAGATGCCGACGATCGCCGGGATATAGATGCCGGGCCGTCGCCCCCATCTGTCGGCGACGAGGCCCCACACTGCATTGCCGCCGAACACGATCAGGTTGGCGAAGAACACCGGCACGAAGACGTCCTTTGGCGTCCAATGCAGCTCGCGCTGCAGGTAGGTCGGGAACAGCGCCCAGATCGAGTAGTAGACGCAGAACGCCGAAGCCATCCAGGCGCAGCCGGTGAGCGTGTTCCAGATGTACTTGCGCTTGAAGATGGCGAACAGCGGCAGCCTGACCTCGGTCTGGTTGGCCGTCTGCTGGCGCTTGTTCTCGGCCCATACTTCCGGCTCCTTGACGAAGAAGCGGACGTAGATCACGGCGAAGGCCGGCAGGATTCCGATCCACAGCAGGCCGCGCCAGCCGAACTCGGGATAAAGGAACCAGTTGGCGGCGGCGGCGAGCGCGTAACCCAGGCCCCACGAGCCCTGCAGGATGCCGCTCATCAGGCCGCGCGAGCGCGTCGGCCAGGATTCCATCGCCAACGCGGCGCCGGCCGGCCATTCCGCGCCCATGCCGATGCCCAGCAAGGTGCGGAAGACCAGCAGGAACATGAAGGTTGGCGAGAAACCGGCGATGAAGTTGCAGAACGAGTACCACAGGATGGAGATCATCAGCGGCCATCGCCGGCCGATGCGATCGCCCAGCCAGCCCGCGCCGGTCGCGCCGATCAGGCGCATCCACAGCGTGAGGGTGAACACGATGGTCACCTCGGTCACCGGGACTTTGAATTCGTCGGCGATCGGACCGATGATGAACAGGAACACGGTGAAGTCGAACGCATCCAGCGTCCACCCGAGCCAGGCGGCGCTATAGGCGTACCATTGGTCCTTGGTGGGCTCTTTCCACCACGGTCCTGACGCGGGAATGCTGGACGCGGACATCGGCTAAACCTCCCTGTTTCATGGGTACGAGGTTTACGCTGAGCGACTCCGGACACTGATAACGTGCGAAATAGTCCGCCTACCGGCTCCGGATGGCAAGTGCCGGGGATGGCCGGCCCGGCCTTTTCTTGGCACACTAAGTGCATGCTTTTCCGCAGTTTTTTGAGTGGTGCCGCATGACGACGACCGCACGCAAGCTGCGCTTTGGCGCGTTCTTCAGCGTGCCGAGCTGCCATCCCACGGGCTGGCGTCATCCCGAGGCGATCGCCGAGACCGATCTGTCGATGAAGCATCTGGTCGACATGGCGCGCACTGCCGAACGCGGCCTGCTCGACTGCCTGTTCTTCCAGGACTCCGTCGCCATTCCCGGCAGCACCGCCGTCTATGGCGGCCAGCCGTTCCGGGTGAAGAGCGGCCGGCAGGCGCACATCGAGCCGGTGAGCGCGATCGCCGCGCTGGGCGTCATCACCAGGAACATCGGCCTGATCTCGACCTGCACCACCTCCTACAACGAGCCGTACAACGTCGCGCGGCGCTTCCTCACCATCGACCATATTAGCGGCGGCCGCGCCGGCTGGAACCTCGTGACCTCGCAGGCCGAGGACGAGGCGGTGAATTTCGGCCGCGACCAGCATTTCGAGCACGGCATCCGCTACGACCGCGCCTCGGAGTTCCACGACGTCGTGGTCGGGCTGTGGGATTCCTGGGAGGACGACGCCTTCCTGCGCGACAAGGCAAGCGGCCAGTGGTTCGACTACGACAAGATGCACATCCTCAACCACAAGGGGCCGTACTTCACCGTGCGCGGGCCGCTCAACGTCGCCCGCTCGCCGCAGGGCCGGCCGGTGGTGGCGCAGGCCGGCTCGTCGGATGTCGGCATGGAGCTCGCAGCCCGCACCGCCGACCTGGTGTTCACCGCGCAGGACACGATCGCGGAGGGCCGCGCCTTCCGCGAGAACATGCACGCGCGCATGGCGAAGTACGGCCGCGCGCCGGACGAGATGCGCATCCTGCCGGGCCTCCAGCCGATCGTCGGCCGCACGATGGCCGAGGCGCAGGAGAAGTACGAGGAGCTGCGCGCGCTGGTCGACGGTCGACATCTTCTCGATGGATCCCGACGGGCCCCTGCCGCCGCTCAAGCCCAGCAACGCCGCCCGCGCCCGCCAGGAGCGCATCATCGCCATGGGCAAGCGCGGCATGACGATCCGCGACATCGGCCGCGTGCTGGCGATGAGCCAGACCCATCGCGTGCTGTGGGGCACGCCCCAGTCGATCGCCGACGACCTGCACGAATGGCTCGAGGCCGGCGCCGCCGACGGCTTCAACCTGCTGTTCGCGCACTACCCCAAGCCGCTCGCGGAATGGGTCGACATGGTGATCCCCGAGCTGCAGCGGCGCGGCCTGTTCCGCACCGAGTACGAGAGCACGACCTTCCGCGGCAATCTCGGCGTGCCGATCCCGCGGAACCGGTTCGTCAAGAATCGGGTGAGCGTCCAGGTCCATGCGGCGGCGTCCAATGATTAAACGTTCGACGCGCCGCCCCGTGTCATCCCGAGCGAAGCGAGGGATCTATCCTGCTGCCTTAAAGATCCCTCGCTGCGCTCGGGATGACACGGCTGCGCGGAGCAACCGCCATGCCCGATAAGCGCATGCTCCGGCTCGGTGGCTTCTTCAGCGTGCCGGGCAATCACCTCGCCGGCTGGCGCCATCCCGACGCCGTGCCGACCTACGACATGGATTTCCAGGGCTATGCCCACATCACGCAGGTGGCGGAAGCGGCCAAGTTCGACTGCATCTTCTTCCAGGACACGGTCGGGGTGTCGGGCAGCCGGGCGCTGGCGCGCGGCGAGCGCGCGCGGTCGAAGCTCTCGCGCACGGTCAAATTGGAGCCGACGGCAACGCTCGCCGCGCTCGCCATGGTGACCGAGCGCATCGGTTTGGTGGCGACCGCGACCACGACCTACAACGAGCCTTACAACATCGCCCGCCGCTTCATGTCGATCGACCATATCAGCGGCGGCCGCGCCGGCTGGAACCTGGTGACCTCGCAGATCGAGGACGAGTCGGAGAATTTCGGCTTCGACCAGCACATGGCGCATGGCGAGCGCTACGAGCGGGCCGAGGAGTTCTACGAGGTCGTCACCGGGCTGTGGGATTCCTGGGAGGACGGCGGGCTGCTGCGCGACAAGCAGAGCGGCCAGTACATCGACCGCGACAAGATCCATTTCCTCGATCACGTCGGCAAGCACTTCAAGGTCAAGGGGCCGCTCAACATCACCCGTTCTCCGCAGGGCTGGCCGGTGATCGCGCAAGCGGGCTCCTCCGAGGCCGGTCGCGATCTCGCTGCCCGCACCGCCGACGTGGTGTTCACCGCGCAAACCAGGATCGACGAGGCCAAGGCGTTCTACGCCGACATCAAGCAGCGCGCGGCGAAGTACGGCCGTGCGCCCGACGACATCAAGATCATGCCGGGCCTGACGCCGGTGCTCGGCAAAACGATGGACGACGCCCAGGCGAACTACGAATACCTGCA
>VBAF01000428.1 GCA_005884705.1 Alphaproteobacteria bacterium | reverse complement strand
CATGGCGGCGGTTCATCGCCTCGAGGATGCGGTCGGAGCCCGACTGCACCGGCAGGTGCAGGTAGGGCATGAGCTGTGGCACCTCGCCATGGGCCACGATCAGCTCGTCGTCCATGTCGCGCGGATGCGAGGTCGTGTAGCGGATGCGGGCAACACCCTCGATCTCGGCCACGGCGCGGATCAGGCGCGCGAGCGGCCAGGTCGAACCGCCGCCGCTCGAGCTCGTCGGGGCTTCGCCGTGATAGGCATTGACGTTCTGGCCGAGCAAGGTGATCTCGATTGCGCCGGCGGCCACCAGTTGGCGCGCCTCGGCCAGGACCTTGGCGGCCGGCCGCGAATATTCGGCGCCGCGCGTATAGGGCACGACGCAGAAGGTGCAGAACTTGTCGCAGCCTTCCTGGATCGACAGGAACGCCGAGCCGGCGCGCACGCCCTGCGGCGCCGGCAGATGGTCAAACTTGCTCTCGGCCGGGAAGTCGGTGTCGAGCACGCCCGCGCCGGGCAGGCGCTTGCCGGCCTTGCGCAGCGCGGCCTTGCGCTCGACCTCGGCGAGGAGCTGCGGCAGGCGGTGATAGGCCTGGGGGCCGACCACGATGTCGACCGCAGGCTGGCGCCGGGCGATCTCCGCGCCCTCGGCCTGGGCGACACAGCCCGCGACGGCGATGGTGAGGTCGCCTCCCTCGGCGCGGCGCTCGACCTTGAGGTCGCGCATGCGGCCGAGCTCGGAATAGACCTTCTCCGAGGCGTGCTCGCGGATGTGGCAGGTGTTCAGGATCACCAGATCCGCCTGCTCGGGCGCGGCTGCGAGCGCATAGCCGAGCGGCCGCACGACATCGGCCATGCGGTCGGAGTCGTAGACGTTCATCTGGCACCCGTAGGTGCGGATGAAGACGCGCTTGCGCTGTCCGTTGGAGCGGACGGAAGTCATTGGTCTCCAGTTCTGGAACGGCCGGGTTCTAACAAATGGCGGGCGGCTAGGCCAGTCGGGGCAACAGCTCGTCGCGGCCGGAATTGGCCGCCTGGACGCCGAGCGAGACCTGCCGGAAGCAGAATTCGGCGAGCTTCTTGCGGTCACCCAGCCGGTCGATATCGACCGGCGGGAAGAAGGTCACGACCGCCTCGGTCTCGCCGAGGCAGCTCATCTGCCAGAGGTGCGGCACCAGGTCGAGGTCGCCGAACCAGGCGAACAGCGGCCGCCAGTAACGGCCGAGCGGAATGCCGTCGAGCCGCGTGTAGGCGATGGCAACCGGCTGGACGACGATCGGCCTGTCGTTGCGGCGCAGCTGCGCGACGCCGAACAGGGCGCTGCGGAAGGGCAGCACGCGGGTGCCGTCGCTGCTGGTGCCCTCGGGAAACAGCAACAGGTTGTCGCCGGTGTTGAGCCGGCGCAGCATCTCGTCGCGGCTGGCGCTGGTCTTGCCCGAGCTGCGCTCGATGAAGATGGTGCGCTGCGCCTTGGCGAGCGTCGAGAAGAACGGCCAGGTGGCAACCTCGGCCTTGGCGACGAAGCTGCCCGGCACCAGCCCACCCAGCAGCTCGATGTCGAGATAGGAGACGTGGTTGCAGACGAACAGGGTGGGCGTCACGTCGGAGCGCGTGCCGCGGACCCGCACCCGGATGCCCATGATGATGCAGACCAGGCGGTGATAGAACACCGGCATCCAGCGGATCACCGGCTGGATGCGCAGCGCCGTCGCGAACAGATAGATCGGCAGGGCGACCAGCGTCAGCGTGACGTAGCTCAGCAGCCGGAAGGCGCCGCGCAGGGGAGAGCCGATCCACATCGAAGAGAAGGGTCTCAGCCCTTCTCGTTCACGCCGCGCTCGTAGTGGCGCATGTACTTCTCGGTCACCAGCTCGGTCTTGACGATGATGAAGACGTCGGTCGTGTTGAACTGCGAATCGATCACCGCGCCGTCGCCGACATAGCCGCCCAGCCTGAGGTAGCCCTTGATCAGCGGCGACACGCGCACCAGCGCCTTGCGCGCCTCGTAGCTGCCGGCGTCCAGCACGTCCATTTTCACGTAGCGCGACGGCAGCGCGCGCGCGCGGATCTCCGGCGGCGCGAGATGATGGTGATGGAGATAGGACAACGCCTGCGCATGCTGTTGCGGATCGGTGCCCGGCATGCTGGCGCAGCCGAACATCAGCCGGATGTTGTAGTGGTAGGCGTAGAGCGCAATGCCGCGCCACAGCATCTGCATGGTCGCGGTATTGCGCGCGTCCTTGGCGATGCACGAGCGGCCGAGCTCCAGCACCTCGCCGGGAAAGTCGATGATCTTCTGGATGTCGTACTCGGCCTGCGAATAGAAGCGGCCGATCTTCGCGGCGTGCTCGCGGCGAATCAGGCGATAGGTGCCGACGATCCCTTCCGGCCCCTCGCCGCGTCGGCGGTCGAGCACCAGCAGGTGATCGCAGACCTCGTCGAAAGGATCGAAGTCGCGCCGCTGGGCCGCCATCTCGGGCGTCGGATGGGCCGACATCTCCTCGTAGAAAACGCGATAGCGCAGGTGCTGGGCCGCTGCGATCTCGTCCGCCGTCTGGGCGAGGCGGACCTCGAAGTCGCCAGCGACAACCTGGACGATCTCCCGATTGGAAATGGGAGGTCCAAGAAGCTCCGCTTCACTGTCAGCACGGTCAATGCGCATGGTGCATCCGCAAGGGAACCGCCCCGATCATCGGGCCATTATCGGGCCGCCAAAAGGGTCGTCCACTCATTTCTGCCGGTCGTTTTTGCCGTCCAGAGGCACGCCGAACAGCTCGAGCCGATGGCC
>VBAF01000427.1 GCA_005884705.1 Alphaproteobacteria bacterium | reverse complement strand
CGCAGCGCGATGTTGAGCTCGTCGAGCACGATCAGCCGGATGGCGGGGTCGGCCATCATCTTCTGCGCGGCGCCCCAGGCACGCTCGGCGGCGGCGACGTCGCGCGCGCGGTCCTGGGTCTCCCAGGTGAAGCCCTCGCCCAAGGTGTGCCATTCGACCTGGTCGCCGAACCGTTCGATCGCCGCGCGCTCGCCCGACTGCCAGGCACCCTTGCCGAACTGCACCACACCGCAGCGGAAGCCGCGGCCGAGCGCCCGCAGCATCAGGCCGAACGCCGCCGTCGACTTGCCCTTGCCCTTGCCGGTATGGACGATCAGCAGGCCTTTTTCGACGGTCTTGGCCGCGACTTCGGCATCCTGCGCCGCTTTTCGATGGGCCATCTTGGCCTTGTGGCGGGCCGCCTCGTCGTTTGCGCTGGTCATGCAGGCCACAATGCCCCGGCAAAGCTCTTGTCAGCAAGGCGGCCGGCACCTATCAAGCGGACGACGGAAAGGGAACGCGGTGCAAGCCGCGGCTGCCCCCGCAACTGTAATCGGCGAGCTACGGGCCAACACACCACTGGGAGACCGGGAAGGTGGCCTGCAGCAAGGACCCGAGAGCCAGGAAACCTGCCGTCACCGTGTTCGAATCGCTGGCGCGGGGACCCGCCAAATGAAAGCAGGATCGAGTGTCGACACTCTTCGTTTGCATCACTTGCCGCCGCGAGGCTGACCCGCCCGCGGAGGTGCGGCCGGGTGCGCGACTCTACGCAGCCTTGAAGGAACAGGCGACGGACCTCGAGGTCGTGCCCGTCGAATGCCTGTCCAATTGCACGCGCTCGTGCACCGCGGCGGTCGCCGCGCCAGGCAAGTGGACCTACGTCGTCGGCCATCTCGATCCCGAGCAGAACGTCGAGGACATGCTGCAGTTCGCCCGGCTGCACGGCGCCAGCGCCGATGGCCTCACCCTGTGGCGCGACCGGCCGGTCCATGTCCGCAAGAACACCATCGCGCGCGTACCGCCGATGCCCACGCCGAAGGAACCCGCATGACCACCCTCGCCAAGGTGCCCTGCACCATCGTCACCGGCTTCCTCGGCGCGGGGAAGACCACGCTGGTGCGCCACCTGCTGGAGAACGCAAAGGGCCGCCGCCTGGCGGTGATCGTCAACGAATTCGGCGACGTCGGCATCGACGGCGAGATCCTGAAGAGCTGCGGCATCGAGAGTTGCCCCGAGGATGCGATCGTCGAGCTGGCGAACGGCTGCATCTGCTGCACCGTCGCCGACGATTTCGTGCCGGCGCTCAAGAGTCTGCTCGACCGGCCGAACCCGCCCGAGCACATCGTGATCGAGACCTCGGGGCTCGCTCTGCCCAAGCCGCTGGTCAAGGCCTTCAACTGGCCGGAGATCGCCTCGCGCGTGACGGTCGATGGCGTGGTGACGGTGGTCGATGGCGCCGCCGTCGCCGCCGGCCGCTTCGCCGACGATCCCGAGGCGATCGCCCGGCAGCGTGCGGAAGACGAATCGCTCGACCACGACAATCCGCTCGAAGAGGTGTTCGAGGACCAGTTGCTCTGCGCCGACCTGGTGATCCTGAACAAGTCCGACCTGATGTCGGCGCAGCAGCGCCAGGACGTCACGGCCGAGATCGCCAGGACCTTGCCGCGCGCGGTGAAGCTGGTCGAGGCGCAGAACGGCCAGGTGCCGATCGCCGTGCTGCTGGGTCTCGGCGCCGAGGCGGAGTCCGATCTCGGCAGCCGGCCATCGCATCATGAGCTCGAGGGCGAGCACGATCACGACGACTTCGACACCTTCATCGTCGATCTGCCGGTCTTCGACTCGCCGCAGGTCGTGGTCGACCGTCTCGCCAAGGCGACCGCCGCGCACGACATCCTGCGCATGAAGGGCTTCGTCGATATCGCCGGCAAGCCGATGCGGCTCTTGGTGCAGGGCGTCGGCGCGCGCTTCCAGCACCAGTACGACCGGCGCTGGCCGGCCGACGCCGCGCGCCAGGGGCGCCTGGTCGTGATCGGGGAGAAGGGCCTCGACAAGGCCGGCATCGAGGCGCTGATTCTCGGCTGATCATCATGCACGTTCTGGCGACCCAGCTTGCGACGCTCGAGGAGGCCGACGTCGCCGTCGATCTCGGCCAGTCGCCGGCCGAAATCGTCGTGCTGTCCTTTTCCGACACCGACCTGTCGGCGCTTGCCGCCGCCTGGCAGCGCGACGCCGAGGCGCTGCCGACCTTGCGGCTGGCCAGCCTCAAGCGCCTGCGCCATCCGATGTCGGTCGACCTTTATGTCGACAGCGTCGTCGCGCGGGCGAAGATCGTGATCGTGCGCTGCCTGGGCGGCCTCGACTACTGGCGCTACGGCCTGGAGCGCATCGCCGACGCGGCGCGCGACCATGGCGTGCTGTTTGCCGCCCTGCCGGGCGACGATCGATCCGATGCACGATTGGCGGCGATGTCGACGATGCCCGCCGCAGCGCTCGACCTGCTCGATCGGTTCTTCCGCGAAGGCGGCCCAGACAACCTGAACAACGGGTTGCGCTTCGCCGCCACGCTGCTCGGCCGCCGACAAACGTGGCAGCCGCCGGTTCCAATCGGGCCGATCAGCGTGCTGGGCGAGGTCCGCGATGGCCGGCCGGTCGCGCTGGTCGTGTTCTATCGTGCCCATCTGATGGCGGCCGATCATGAGCCGGTGATGGCGCTGATGTCCGCCCTGGAGCGCGAAGGGCTGGCGGCGCTCGCGATCGCCGTGAGCAGCCTCAAGGACGTCGCCATCGAACCCGCGCTCGGGCGGCTGATCCGGTCGCACAAGCCGGTGGTCATTCTGAACACCACGGCATTCTCCGCGATGCGCGACGACGACACGACGGTGCTCGATGCGGCCGCCGCTCCGGTGCTGCAGGTCGTGCTGTCCGGCAGTACCCGCGAAGCCTGGGCCGAGTCCGGCCGCGGCCTGTCGCCGGCCGATCTTGCGATGAACGTCGTGCTGCCCGAGCTCGATGGCCGCCTGCTGACCCGCGCGATCTCGTTCAAGGCGGAAGCACCGGCCGACCCGCGCCTGGAATTCGCCAGCGTCCGCCATCGCTCCGAACCGGATCGCGTCGACTATGTCGCGCGCCTCGCGGCGGCCTGGGCGCGGCTCGCGCGCAAGCCGCGCTGCGAGCGCAAGGTCGCCCTGGTGCTGTCGGACTATCCGGCGCGCGGCGGCCGCGCCGGCTACGCCGTCGGCCTCGACACCACCGAGAGCACGCTGGAGATCCTGAACCTGCTG
>VBAF01000426.1 GCA_005884705.1 Alphaproteobacteria bacterium | reverse complement strand
GATAGGCGCCGGCTGCGGCGAGCCCCGCGATCGGCAGGGCGAGCAGCCAAAAGACCGCCTGGTTGCGAAGCCAGAAGGCGATCGCATCGAAGATCAGGAAAACGAGCGGCGTGCGCTCGCTGACAGCGACCCGTTGCTGGGTCATCGCGCTCCTGGGACTACAAGCTCTTGCGGGCCAGGGCGGCTCCCTCGGCCAGGGCGCGAAGCTTACCGTAGGCCGTGGCCAGCGTCATCGGTGCCATGCCGCAATTGGTGCAGGCTTGTATCCGCTCGGGGTCGACGAACCGGGTGGCGAGCTTCAGGGTGGCTGCGACCTCCTCCGGCGTCTCGATCCTGTCCGAGGCGACGTCGATGGCGCCGACCAGCACGGTCTTGTGGGGCAGGAGCTTCATCAGCTCCGGCGGCACGTGGCTCTGCCGGCATTCGAGCGAGACCTGCTGGATCTTGCTGCGGTCGAGCGCCGGGAAGGTGTTCTCGTACTGCCGCCAGAATGTGGACGGCGGTGGTGCACTTCAGCCCCTCGGCCGCCTTCTCGAGCGCCGGCACGCCCCATTCCACGGTCTCGTCGAGATAGACGTTGAAGGCAGGCTCGTCGAACTGCACGACGTCGATGCCGAGCTTCTCGAGGTCCTTGGCTTCCTGGTTCAGGAGTTCGGCGAAGGCGAAGGCCATCTTGACCCGGTCGCCGTAATAGCCGTCGGCCAGGGTGTCGATCAGGGTCATCGGCCCGGGCAGGGTGAACTTGAGCTTGCGCGCGGTGGCGGCGCGGGCGACGCGCGCTTCCTTTTCGTGCACGAACTTGCGGCGCCTGAGCGGCGCGGTGACGGTCGGGCAGTCGGCGTCGTAGCGGTTGTTGCGGATGCCCATGCGCACCTTCTTGTCGAAGTCGACGCCGTCGACCTCGGCCAGGAAGCCGTGCACGAAATGCTGCCGCGCCTGCTCGCCGTCGCTGACGATGTCGATGCCGGCCTCTTCCTGGCGCCTGATGGCGAGCGCGGTGGCGTCTTCCTTCGCCTCCTGCAATGGCGCGCCAGTGAGCGTCCAGGGCGCCCACAGCACGTTGGGGGTGGCGAGCCAGCTGGGCTTGGGCAGGCTGCCCGCGAGCGTGGTCTCGAACATCTATCCTCCCGATACCGTGTTCATCGTCGTCATGCCGAGCGCCGGCCGCGCCCCGTCCCCGTTCGCCGGCGGCAGCACCTGGCCGAAGGTGCCGGGCGCGCGCCAATGCAGGCTGCCGAAGGCGCCGCAACTCTCGCACACCGGCCGCCAGCTCTCGTGATGGGCGCCGCAGGCGGCGCAGCGCCACGCCTTGTCGGCCGGCGCGAGCGCGGCGCGCGACAGCCACTCGTGCACCTTGGCCTGGCCGGACTGGGCGCGCTCCTCGACCTCGGCCATCAGGCGACAGACCCGCACCGACGGATTGCTGCCGCCGGCCGCGTCGAGATAGCGGCGCGCCTCGCCCCACAGGCCGGCGTCGAGCGCGGCCTGAGCGAGGGCAAGCTGGCTTTCCATGTCGTCGGGCTTCTGCGCGACCAGCCGGCGCACGATGCCGACCCGCTTCAGCGGATCGCTCTCGCCGGTGGCCTTGAGATAGAGCACGGCGAGGTCGGGATGGGGTGCCAGCGACCAGGCGCGCTCGAGCGTCTTCAGCGCGCGCCTTGAATCTGCGGTCTTGATCTGCAGCTCGGCAAGGCGGCTGGCGACCGCGATGCGCTCCGGTGCGAGCCCGAATGCCTCGCGGGCGAGCGCGAGCGCCTGGCCGTCGTTGCCGTCGCTCTCGCAGGCGCGGCTGCGCTCGACCAGCAACAGGGCGCGCAAGGTGCGGCCGCGATCGGCGGTGACCACCTTCTGGCGCATGCCGGTCTCGAGCGTTTCCTGCGCGGCTTTCCATTGGCCGGTCTGAGCCTGCATGTCGAACAGCGAATGCACGACCCACGGCGTCTGCGGCCGCAACGCGAAGGCGCGCTGGGCATAGGCCAGCGCTTGCTGCTGGTTGCCCTCGCGCAGCGACTGGGCGATCAGGCCGCGCAGGCCGAGGAAGGCCATCTCGTCGTCCTCGAGCATCGCCTTGAAGGCGCGGGTTGCCGCCTCGCGGTCGCCGTTGAGCTGCGCCGCCTGTGCCGACAGCAGCAGCGTGAGCGGCGGCTCGGCCAGCAGCTGCTCGGCGCGGCGGGCGTGGCGCTGCGCCTCGACGCCGTCGCCGGCCGCAACCGCTGCCAGCCCTTGCGTCAGCTCGCGATAGCCCTTGCGCCGCCGGCTGTCGCCCCAGCCTTCGATCAGCGCGCTCGGCGCGCCCATGATCCAGCGATAGACCAGCCACAGCGCGACGCCGACCAGGATCAGGATGACGATCGCGACCAGCAGCACGCCGACGCTGGTATCGAGCCGCCAGCCGTGCCATTCGACCGTGACGTTGCCCGGCCGCTCGGCCAGCCACACCGCGGCCAGCATCGCCACGCCGGCCAGCACGAACCAGATCAGCGTGCGCAGGAAGGTCATCGGCTACCGCGCGCTGCCCAGCAGCGATACCCCTTGCGCAGCGAGCTGGTCGACCGCGCGCTGGGCGGCGAGATGCGCCTCGGCGCGCGCCAGCCAGTCGGTGGTCGCCCGCGAGGTCTGCGTCGGCAGCGACTTCACCAGTTCGACGGCCTTGGCAAGATCGCCGGCCTGGAGCGCCGCCTCGGCGCGCGCGAGCTTGGCCTCGGCCGAATCGCCCGGCACGTCGGCGCCGGTGCGGCGCAGCGACACCACGCTCTTGAGCTTGCCGAGCAGGCGCTGCCAGAAGGAATCGTCGGCCAGGTCGTCGGCCATCGCCGCCTTGGCCATCGCCGGGAACGAAGCCGACAGCGCCGCGCGTGACGTCACGCCCTTGGCGGCCGGGGGCTGCAGGGCGGCGATCGGCTCGCCGAGCTTGGCGTCGCCCTGGGCGAGCGGCTGCAGCAGGGTCAAGTCGGCGGCGAAGGGCTGGCCGGCGACAAGCGCGGCGCTGAGGCGGGCGGCGATGCCGATCACCGCCGAGCCGCGGGCGGCGGCGATCGCCTTCTGCTCGCCGCTGACGCTCGCCTTCGCCGCTTCGGCCGCCTTGTCGACCGAGGCCTTTTGGCCGGCCACCGCCTGGTCGAGCGACTGCAGCGCGGCGCGCAGCGCCACGATCTCCGACTTGAGGGAAGAGGTGTCGGCTTCGGGGGCGGGCCGATTCTCCAGCGCCTCGAGCTTGCGGCGCAACTCGGCGATTGCGGGATCGGCGGCCGCGGACCGATTGTCGGCCGGGACGGCTTGCGCGGCCGTCGTCGCCGCTGCGCGCACCCGCTTGTCGAGGTCGTCGAGCCGCGCGCCGAGCTCGCGCCTGGCGGCATCGAGCGCCGCGGTGTCCATCACCGGGGCGGCGGCCGGCGGCGGCGGCGGCGCGGCGGCGGGCCCGCGCCACAGGCTGCGCGCCTCCTGCGGCCAGTAGGGCAGCGACAGCAGGGCGGCGGCGAGCACGAGGATCGCCGCGATCAGGCCGGTCACGAAGGCGCCGATAACGCCCAGGCCGCGGCGCGGCGCCGGAACGACAGTGGCGTCGATCGTCCTGGCCGCTGTCGGCGGGGGTTCTGTCGGCGGGGGCGGGGGCGTATCGGTCATGGGGCCTGGGCTTTGTACGCCGGGCAGGGGCAGGCGGTCGATCTCATCCAGCACCGCCTGGCGGGTGGGACGCTCTGCCGCGACGATGCGGGCGAACGGCAGGTCGGCGAGCGGCTGGGCGGCGGCGGCGCTGATGGCGATCGCCGCGACCGGCCGGCACGCCTCCTCGAGCCCGGCCTCGGTCACCAGGCGCACGAACAGCCGGGCCGCCCGCGGCGAGAAGAACGTGGCGGCATCGAGCGCCCGCGCCTCGAGCGCCGCGCGCGCCGCCTCGGGCAGCGCCTCGGCCTCGCGCGCCTCGTAGAGCACGACCCGCTGCAGGTCGAAGCCTTGCGGGGCAAGCGCGCCCGCGACGTCGGTCCCCGACACGTGCAG
>VBAF01000425.1:5483-6835 GCA_005884705.1 Alphaproteobacteria bacterium | reverse complement strand
CAGCCGGTGCCCATCTTCTTGCGCAAGGGGACCTGGGCGTCGCGCATCGCCTCGATCTCGGCACGCGGTTTCTTGAATTCGCGGGCGCGCGTGTCGACCGCCATCGGCGTGTTCATCAGGCCGGGCAGGATGACGTTGGCGCGGATGCCGTATTGCGCGTTCTGGTAGGCGAGCTGCTCGGTGAAGGACACCATCGCCGCCTTGGTCGCCTTGTAGGCGACGTACGGATAGGTGGTGATCACCGCCATCGACGAGATGTTGATAATCACGCCGCTCTGCTGCTCGCGCATGATCGGGATCACGTGCTTGGCAGCCAGGATGCAGCTCTTGAGGTTGATCGCCACGCAGCGGTCGAACGCCTCCTCGGTGATGTCCAGCAGCTCGGCATCGCCGCCCGACAGCGAGACGCCGACATTGTTGTGCAGGATGTCGATGCGGCCCCATTTCTTCTTGGCCTCGTCGACCATCGCCTTGATCTCGGCGCTCTTGGTGACGTCGGCCTTGAAGGCCGCGGCGACGCCTTGCTTCCCGGCGATCAGGTCGGCGGTCTCCTGCGCCGACTTCAGCTCGCGATCGACGCACAGCACCTTGGCGCCCTCGCGCGCGAAGGTGAGTGCCGTCGCGCGCCCGTTGCCGATGCCCTCGCCCGGGCTCTGGCCCGCGCCGACGACGATGGCGACCTTGTCCTTGAGCCGCATTTCCTTCTCCCTTTGTCGTCATCCCGACCGGAGCGCGAAGCGCGTAGCGGAGGGATCTATTTTGATGCCACGAAAAGAGGCCCCTCGGCTTCGCTCAGGGCGACGGAGCTACGTCAGCGGATATTGCTGCAGTACTTCCTTGTACTGCGGCTCGTTGTCGATCTTCATGGTCGCCAGCACGCGGACCACTCCGCAGTAGAAGGCGATGGTCAGCACCAGGTCGGTCATGTGCTCGTTGGAAAGACGCTGCTTGATCTCGGCGAAGGTCGCGTCCGACATGCCGATGTCGCGCACCATCTCGCGGGCGCCCTTGAGGATCGCCTTGGCGAGTGGCTCGAGCTTGGAAGGCTTGCCTTCGGTCTCGAGGAACAGGCCCTTTATGTCCTCGTCGGTGACGCCGAATTCCTTGCCGATCTTGACGTGATGGGTGAATTCGTACTCCGACTTCTCCATCCAGCCGACCTGAAGGATCGCCAATTCGCGCAGCCGCGGGTCGAGGGTGCTCTTGTGGCGGATGTAGTTGCCGATCCCGCCGAAGGCGCGCGCCATCCCAGGAGAGTTGACCAGCAGCCGGGTGAGGTTGATTGGCCGCTTGAGCAGCTCGCGTTGCTCGGGTGCGAGCTGCTCGGCGTCGAGATAGGGCAGGCGGGCCAT
>VBAF01000425.1:0-5446 GCA_005884705.1 Alphaproteobacteria bacterium | reverse complement strand
CCGCCGTCGACCACCAGCACCTGGCCGGTGATGTAGCGGGCGTGCGCGCTCATCAGGAAGCGCACGGCATAGCCGATGTCCCAGCCGGTGCCCTCGATCTTCAGCACCGAGGCCTGGGCGCGCTGCGCCCGGTTGGCCTCGCTCATGCCGTTGCCGCGATTGACCATCGGCGTGTACATCGGCCCGGGGCAGATGCAGTTGACCCGGATGTGATCCTTGCCGTGGTCGACCGCCATTGCCTGGGTCAGCCCGATCACCGCGGCCTTGGATGCCGAGTAGGTCGTGAGCCCGCGCGGCCGCAGCGCCGAGATCGAGGAGATGTTGACGATCGCGCCGCCCTTCGCCGTCTTGATCATCGCCGGGATCGCATGCCTAGAGAGCAGAAACATCGTCTCGACATTGACCTGCATGACCCGGCGATATTCCTCCGGCTTCTCCTCGACCACGCTGCCGCGGCTGCCGATGCCGACATTGTTGTCGAGGAAGTCGAGGCGGCCCCAGCGGTCGACCGCGGCGTCGACCAGCCGCTTGCAGTCGGCCTCCTTGGTGGCGTCGCAGGCCTCGGCGACCGCCGTGCCGCCCTCGGCCTTGATCATCTCGACCGTGCGCTGCGCCAGCTTCTTGTCGAGGTCGGAGACCACGACCTTGGTGCCGGCGCGGGCGAGCAGGATCGCCGCCGCGCGGCCGTTGCCGATGCCGTCGCCCACCGCGCCGCCACCCGAGACGATGGCGACCTTGCCGGCCAGGCCGGTATCGTCCTCGCGCCCGGTCATGTGACGACGTCCCAGTCGATGCGAAACGCATTGCCCTGCGGCTTGATGTAGCCGGCATTGGCGCCGGGGAAGTGGGCGGGGCAGAGCAGCGCGCCGCTTTCGACGCAGTCCTCCAGCAGCTTGCGCCGGCTCTTGGCCGACAGCTCCTGGTCGGTGCAGAACTGGCTCGACCAGTCGGGGTGATAGACCTGGATCGGGTGATGCATGATGTCGCCCGAGAAGCAGGCCTGCCGGCCGCCGTCCTTGAGGTTGATCGCGATCGAGCCCGGCGTGTGGCCGGGATAGTCCTTGATGGTGAGCAGCGGGTCGGGCTGGTGGTCGCTGTCGATCATCACCGCCTTGCCGGCCTCGACCACGGGCAGCACCGAATCGTCGAACGAGCCGCCGTTGGTCTCCTTGCCCTGCGTCTTGTGCTCGGCCTCCCAGTGCGCGTACTCGCGCTTGGCGAACAGGTACCTGGCATTGGGGAAGGTCGGCACCCAGCGACCGTTCTCCAGCTTGGTGTTCCAGCCGACGTGATCGACATGGAGATGGGTGCACATCACGAAGTCGACCGAGTCGGGAGGGCAGCCGCAGGCCTGCAGCCGCTCGAGGAACGGCGTGTTGAGCTTGTTCCAGCCCGGATTGTGCCGGTCCTTGTGGTTGCCGAGGCAGGTGTCGATCAGGATCGTGTGATGGCCGGTCTTGACCACCCAGGTGTGGACCGAGCCGACCAGCCGGTCGCTGCCCGGCTCGACATGCTCGGGCACCATCCAGCCCTTCTGCGCATCGAAGGCCTCCTGGTTGAACTTGGGGAACATGCGTGCGGGCTTGAAGCCCGAGCCGCAGATCTCCTCGACCTTCTCGATGGTGGCGTTGCCGATCGCTCGGACAGCCATTGTTTCCTCCCTCAGAACGTCACGACGCTGCGGATCGACTTGCCCTCGTGCATCAGGTGGAACGCGTCGTTGATCTTCTCGACCGGCATGACGTGGGTGATCAGCGAATCGATGTCGATCTTGCCGTCCATGTACCAGTCGACGATCTTGGGCACGTCGCGCCGTCCCTTGGCGCCGCCGAACGCCGTGCCCATCCAGTGCCGGCCGGTGACGAGCTGGAACGGCCGCGTCGAAATTTCCTGGCCCGCGCCGGCGACGCCGATGATGACCGACTTGCCCCAGCCGCGATGGCAGCATTCCAGCGCCTGGCGCATCAGCTTGGTGTTGCCGACGCATTCGAAGGAATAGTCGGCGCCGCCGTCCGTCAGCTCGACGATGTGGGCGACCAGGTCCTTGCCTTCGATCTTCTCGGGATTGACGAAGTGCGTCATGCCGAACTTGCGGCCGAGCGCCTCGCGCGCCGGATTGAGGTCGACGCCGACGATCATGCTGGCGCCGGCGAGCCGCGCGCCCTGTACAACATTCAGTCCGATGCCGCCCAGGCCGAACACCACGACGTTGGCGCCGGGCTCGACCTTGGCGGTGTTGATCACCGCGCCGATGCCGGTGGTGACGCCGCAGCCGATGTAGCAGACCTTGTCGAACGGCGCGTCGCTGCGGATCCTGGCGAGCGCGATCTCCGGCAGCACCGTGTAGTTCGAGAAGGTCGAGCAGCCCATGTAGTGATGGATCTTCTTGCCGCCGATCGAGAAGCGCGAGGTGCCGTCGGGCATCACGCCCTGGCCCTGCGTGCCGCGAATCGCGGTGCAGAGGTTGGTCTTGCCCGAGAGGCACGACTTACATTGGCGGCATTCCGGCGTGTAGAGCGGGATCACGTGGTCGCCCTTCTTCAGCGACACCACGCCTGGCCCGACATCGACGACGATGCCCGCGCCTTCATGGCCGAAAATCACCGGGAACAGCCCTTCGGGATCGCCGCCGGAGCGCGTGAACTCGTCGGTGTGGCAGACGCCCGACGCCTTGATCTCGACCATGACCTCGCCGAACTTCGGCCCCTCGAGATCGACGGTTTCGATGACGAGTTCCTTGCCGGCCTCGTAGCAGACCGCAGCCTTGGTCTTCACGCTGTCTCTCCCTCGGTCGCGGGAGCCTAGAGCAGGGGAACCGGCTCAGTCCATGCTCGCGCCGTCATGGAGCGGAATTACAGGCGCTCGTCGAGCCTCGCGGTACTGCTCGACCAGGCGGCGGCAGAGCTCGGCGGCCGTGGGAATGTCGTCGATGTTCCCGACACCGTGGCCCGCCGTGTAGATGTCCTTCCAGCGCTTCTTGTTCTCCTGCGCCGCGACGACCTTGCCGGGCAGCGTGGTGCGCAGCACGTCGAGGTCGATGCCGGCGGCGAGCAGGCTGGGCGTCAACCAGTTCGCCGGTGCGCCGTCGATCGAGGCAGTGAGGAAGACATCGGTCGCCCGGGTGTCGAGGATCATCGCCTCGGGCGTGGCGAGGAAGCGCGTGCCGATGTAGGCGAGGTCGGCGCCCATCGCCTCGGCGGCCAGCACGTCGCGGCCGGTGGTCTGGCCGCCCGCCAGCACGACGGCGAAGTGGTCGCCGAGCTGGCGCACCTCGTTCATCAGGGCGAAGGGGTTGATCGTGCCGGTGTGACCGCCGGCGCCGCCGGCGACGGCGATGACGCCGTCGACGCCCGCCTCGAGCGCCTTCTCGGCATGGCGACGGTTGGCGATGTCGTGCAGCGCCACGGCGCCCCAGCCGTGGATGCGCTTGATCGCATCGCCCGGCGCGCCTTTCGACGTCAGCACCACCGGCACCTTGTATTTCTCGACCAGCTCGAGATCGCCCGGGTAGCGCGGGTTGGAGGCATGCACGACCAGATTGACCGCCCATGGGGCGGGCTTGATCCCGCCATCCTCCAACCGCTTGACGCCTGCCACCATCTCGTCGAGCCAGGCCTGGAACTCCTCGCGGCTGCGCGTGCCGTGCGCCGGGAAGCTGCCCATGATGCCTTCGCTGCAGCAGGCCAGCGTCAGCGCCGGATTGGACACCAGGAACATCGGCGCGGCGATGGCGGGCATCGCCATGCGCTCGATCAGTTTCTGCACGTCGGCCTTGGCCATGATCAGACGGTCCCCATCACCGGCGTCGTCGCGGTCACTTCCTCCGCCTCGAGCGCCTTCAAATCAGCCTCGTTGTAGCCCAACAGCTCGCACAACACCTCTGCGGTGTGCTGTCCGAGGTCAGGCGCCGCCCGTTCGATCACCGCACCCTTGTCGTCGAGCCGATAGGGCAAGCCCTTCACCAGGCTGGCGCTGCGCACCCCCTCGTCGCGAACAAGCGTCACGCCGGCGAGCGCCGGGTCGCGCAGCAGGTCCGCGCCATCGTTGCACGGGGCGGCCGCGATGCCCTTGGCCAGCAGCTCGGTGACGGCGGCCCGGCTGTCGCGGGCCGCGCACCAGGCGTCGATCCCGGGATCGGGCGCAGTGAGCGTGACCGCCACCCATCGCCCGTCGCGGCAGCGATAGGTATCCTGCTGCGCCACCCCGTCCTCGACGTTGCCGCGCCGGCCGAGCCGACGGCCCGGGTTGGCTGCAGCCGCCAGGATCTCTTCGCCCAAGGTGAACGAGGCGACCTCGCGCTGCGAGAAATCGAGGAAGCAGCCCTGGCCGGTACGGCGGGCCTCCATGACGGCGGTGATGACCATGCCGGTCGCGAACAGCGACACGATCTGGTCCGGGTAGTTCACGTCCATGCCCGAGATGCGCGGCTCCTCACCCTCGTAGCCGGTCAGCGCGGCGATGCCCGAGGTGGCGTCGAGGGTCGAGCCGAACGACACGTTCATGCGCTCGGGGCCCGTGTCGCCCTGGCTTGAGATGGCGGCGAACACCAGGCGCGGATTGACGGCGCTCAGCGCCTTGTAGCCGAGCCCCGCGCGGTCGAGTACGCCGCGGCGGAAATTCTCGACCACCACGTCGCAGTGTTTGGCCAGATCGCAGATCACGTGCGGGCCGGCCGGGGTCTTGAGGTTCAACGCCAGCCCGCGCTTGTTGCGGTTGGTGAAGCGGAATTGCGGCGAGCGGTTCCACCAGCCGTCGGCGTCGTCCGGCTTGCCGACTACGCGGAACGGATCGAGATAGGCGCCCGACTCGACTTTCAGCACGTCGGCGCCGAGATCGGCCAGCATCGCCGAGGTGTTCGCGCCGGCCGTCAGCAGTCCGAAATCGAGCACGCGCACGCCGGCGAGGGGACGCGCGCCCTCGCCCGGGGGAGGTGTCAGCGTCTTACGCTGACGGAGGGGGTCAGACTCACGACCCCCTCCGTCGCGTCCCCCGAAGACGGGGGAGGGTTTCGGCGCGAAGGAGCGGCCGTTCCACTGCACGGGAAGCTGCGGCATCCGGAGCTTTCCCGCGCGTGGGTGTACGACGTCGGCGAGGAAGCCGCGCGCGACATACTGTTCGGTCTCGAGCAGCTCGGCGGGCGAGAAGATCGGGCCGAACGGAACGCCCTTGGCCTGTGCCAGATCCTGAATCTCGGCTCGCGTCTTGTCGGCGAACCACGGCGTCAGGATCGCATAGAGCTCGGCGACGTGCTTGCGCCGGCCCGCACGCGTGTCGAATTTGGCATCGTCGAGCCGGGAGTTGCCGATCAGCGCCCGCGTCGCCAGCCATTGCGTCACGGTGTAGACGACCGCCACATAGCCGTCGCGGCAGCGCACGATCTGGAACTCGGAGTTCTTGCCTTCGCGTCCGGGCGAGATGCCGGCCGCCTCGGCGCCGGAGACGGCCT
>VBAF01000424.1:5242-6345 GCA_005884705.1 Alphaproteobacteria bacterium | reverse complement strand
CGCGAAGTTCTCGATCATCACGTCGGCCGACTGCAGCAGCTTCACCAGGATCTTGCGGCCAGGAGCTGAGTCGGCGTCGAGCGCCAGGCTCTTCTTGTTGCGGTTGAAGTAGCCGAAGAATCCGCCGCCAAAGCCGCGCAGCCGGCGCGTGCGATCGCCGTCGACCGGCTCGACCTTGATCACTTCGGCGCCGAGATCGGCCAGGATCATGCCGCAGGACGGACCGAGGATGGTGTGGGTGAGTTCGACGACGCGGACGCCCTTGAGAGGCGGTTCAACAAAAGAGGTCATGCTTTCCCTTAGTCCTTGCCGGGTTTGGCCGTCCAGCGCGGCGGCAGAAGCCTGGTGTCGAGGACGAAGGGACCGCGGTTGTCGGTCAGCCGGAAAGAGCCGATCACCGGCTCGTCATAGTCGCTGCGGAAGTAGATTTCGGATCGTAGAGCCACCTCCAGATCATCGTTGGTCGTGCCTCCCGCGACGGCCCCGAACGGACAGGTGAACGCCGCCCGCTCCCCCGGCTCGAGGCGCGAGGGAATCCGCGACTGGTCCGCGTCGACCGGCGGCGTATCCGATGTCCCGGGTCTCCCCAGCGCACAGCTGATCTTCAGGTGAGAGAGCGCAAACCACGCGCTCGCGTTCTCGACCCGGAACGTGGCTTCGAAAGCCGAGCCTGTCGTGATGCGTTCCGACGAGTACGCCGGGACCGGGCGAAGCGACCAGACGCCGAAGGCCGCTCCGGCAAACCCTGCGATGATCGCCACGACCGTCGCCAGCCACAGGAAGGACTGCGCGCCGATCGTGGCCATCGCGAGCAGACCCTGCCGCAGCGGAAGCTCGGCGACGACCGGAGGCCGTCTACCCGAACGTGGCCCCTTGGCAGCCGGAGAATTCTTCTTGCCGCGTCTCGCCGGCTTGCGCTTGGTCGACGTCATCGACGATCAAAATAGCGCAAAGCCTCATCGCGGCCAGATGACTAAGCGAACCAGCCCTCGATGTCCTTGGTGAAGGGCAGGCCGGCGGCCTCGCCCAGCACCTGATGGCTCATCCCCGCCCCCACCAGGAAGGCCTCCTGGTGCGGCACGGCGTTGCTCTTGAGCATCGTC
>VBAF01000424.1:0-5234 GCA_005884705.1 Alphaproteobacteria bacterium | reverse complement strand
TCGCCTTGCCGTCATGGCCCCAGCCCACCGCCTCGACCTTGCCGTCGAAGGCGCGGTTGACGATCGACAGGAATGCCGCCCGCTCGGCCTCGGTCAGCGCCGGCACGGCATCGATGTCGCCCAGCAGGAACAGCCGGCCGCCGAATTTCGCGACGAGGGCGACGACCGAGTTGCGCGGCTCGACGATGACCTCGCGGTTCGGCCCGCGGCGGACGCGCGCGGCCAGCGCGAGCGGCATCACGGCGACGCTCAAATTGGCGCCGGTGTTCATCAGCGCGGCGGTCAATTCCTTGTAGGTGATGCCCAGCCGTTCCGCCCGCCGAACGCGTATTTTGGCGATCTCGGGGCTCGGCGCCTTCCAGGCCTTGGCGGCGGCGCGGCGCCATACCCAAGCTTCCCACGACATGTCGAAGGTCGGCCCGTTATTGTGGCCGATGCCGGGGCGGCGTAGCAATGCCTCGACATTAGCGTGCCGCAGTTTTAGACGGTCGAACCGGTCACCCATGGCGGGCAATTGTAATGCAAAGCCTGGGCCAAAATCGAGGAGCGAAAGGTGCAGGATTTCCAGGTCGATGTCTTGGTGGTGGGCGCCGGCAACGCCGCCGCCTGTGCCGCTCTGGCGGCCCGCGAGCAGGGCGGCTCGGTCGCCATGCTGGAGGCGGCGCCGCAAGAGGAACGCGGCGGCAACAGCAGCTATACCGCAGGCGCCATGCGGGTGGTGTTCCACGGCGTCGACGACCTCGCCCAGCTCTACGACCTCACCGAGGACGAAAAGCGCGACGTCGATTTCGGCTCCTACTCGGCCGACCAGTTCCTCGACGACATGGGGCGGGTGACCAACTACCGCTGCGATCCCGAGCTCACCGACATCCTGATCGGCCGCAGCTTCGAGACCCTGAAATGGATGCGCAGCAAGGGCGTGCGCTTCCAGCCGTCCTACGGGCGGCAAGCCTTCAAGGTGAACGGCAAGTACAAGTTCTGGGGTGGGCTCGCGGTCGAGGCGTGGGGCGGCGGCCCGGGCCTGGTCGATCTCGAGCACAAGGCCGCCGTGAAGGCCGGCATCCCGATCCATTACGAGACGCCGGCGGTGTCGCTGATCGAGGAAGACGGCGTCGTGCGCGGGGTCATCGCCCGCCACAAGGGCCGCAAGATCCGGATCGGCGCCAAGGCGGTGGTGCTGGCCTGCGGCGGCTTCGAGAGCAACGCCGAGATGCGCACGCGCTATCTCGGGCCGACCTGGGATCTCGCCAAGGTGCGCGGCACGCGGTTCAACACCGGCGCCGGCATCAACATGGCGCTGGCGATCGGCGCCAAGCCGCACGGCAACTGGTCGGGCGGCCATGCCGTGGGTTGGGACATGAACGCGCCGGAGTTCGGCGACCTCGAGGTCGGCGACAATTTCCAGAAGCATTCCTACCCGCTCGGCATCATGGTCAACGCCAACGGCGTGCGCTTCGTCGACGAGGGAGCCGACTTCCGCAACTACACCTACGCCAAGTACGGCGCGGTGATCCTGGCCCAGCCGCAGCAATTCGCGTGGCAGATCTTCGATGCCAAGGTGCTCGACAAGCTGCGCGACGAATACCGCATCAAGCGCATGACCAAGGTGCGCGCCGACACGATCGAGGAGCTCGCCGCCAAGCTCGAGGGCGTGAACGCCGAGCAGTTCCTCAAGACCATCAAGGAATGGAATGCCGCCGTCATGACCGAGGTGCCGTTCAACCCTGCGGTCAAGGACGGCCGCGGCGTGCGCGGTCTCAGCGTTCCGAAGAGCAATTGGGCCAATCTGATCGACACGGCGCCGTTCGAGGCCTATGCCGTCACCTGCGGCCTCACCTTCACCTTCGGCGGGCTCAAGATCACCACCAGCGGCGAGGTCGAGAGCACCGACGGCCACGTCATCCCCGGCCTCTACGCCGCGGGCGAGCTGGTCGGCGGCCTGTTCTATCACAACTATCCCGGCGGCAGCGGGCTGGTCTCGGGCGCGGTGATGGGCAAGCTCGCGGGCGATGGGGCCGGCCGCTACGTCTCGGGCAAGAACTAGTTAGAGAGAAGGAGTTTCCATGTCCCCGATCACTCGCCGCCACGCCTTGGCACTCGGTTCCGGCACGCTGCTGCTGCCCTCCGTTTCGCGCGCGCAGACAGCCTGGCCGACCGGCCCGGTGACCTTTGTCGTCGGCTATACGGCTGGCGGCAGCACGGACATCAATGCCCGCGAGCTGGCACAGGTCATGACGCCGGTTATTGGCCAGCAGATCATCATCGACAACAAGGGCGGAGCGGCCGGCTCGATCGGCCTGCGCGCCACGGCGGCCGCCAAGCCGGATGGCCAGACGTTGTTCGTCGCTGTCGGCACCAACGTCATCATCAACCCGCACGTCCAGAAGGGCATGATCGACACCATCGCCGCGCTGGCGCCGGTCTGTCAGGTGACGGACTATCAGTACGTTCTGGTGGTGGGCAACACGGTGCCGGCCAAGAACGCCGCCGAGCTGGTGGCGCTGGCCAAGAAGGACCCCGACAAGCTCACCTACTCGTCGTCGGGTGTGGGCGGCAACAATCACCTCGCGGGCGCGCTGTTCGCCGAAGCCGCCGGCATCAAGATGCTTCACGTGCCCTACAAGGGAACCGGACCGGCCGTGGCCGACGTCATCAGCGGCCAGATCACGATGAACTTCTCGTCGCTGCCGCCCGCGGTGTCGCAGATCAAGGGCGGCAACCTCAAGGCCCTGGCCGTGACCGGCAACAAGCGCGTGAAGTCGCTGCCCGACGTGCCGACGCTCAAGGAACAGGGCATCGACGTCGTGGTGACCAGCTGGCAGGGCCTGTTCGCGCCGGCCAAGACGCCCGACGCCATCCTCGACAAGATCGAGAAGTCCGCGAAGGAGGCGATGAAGAACCCGAAGTGGGAGGAGGCACTGGCCCGAGACGGCCTCGAGCAGCCGCCCGAGCGCAGCCGCGCGGAGTTCACCAAGTTCGTGAAAGACGAGCATGCTTTCTGGGGCAAGAAGCTCAAGGACCTCAAGATCGAGATGGAGTGACGGCCCGCGGATGACAGTTACCGCTTCGGCACCATGCAGAAGCCCTGGGCCTCGACGCCCAGGGTGGGATTGAATTTCGAGCGGAAGTTCTCGAAGGCGATCGCCGCCGTCAGCTCGACGATCTGCGGTTCGGTGAAATGCTTTTTCACCCTGGCGAACAGCGCGTCGTCGACCGCGCGGTCGGTGTAGGTGATCGCCTCGGCGTACTCGAGCGCCACGCGCTCGGCCTCGCTGAAACGCGTGCTGTCGCGCCAGGTCATGACCTCAGCCTCCATTCAAAACGGGCAACCGTTGATGGTCGCCACCCGCAGATAAACCAGCGGCACCATGCCCTTGGGCAGCTGGCCCGACTGCTCGATCGCCTGCCCCATCAGCCCGGCGGCGCGCAGGATCGGCGGGCAGTGCGCCAGCACCTTGGTCGGGTTCAGGATCTCGCCGAACAGCTCGCGCTGCTTGTCGAAGATCGGCTTCAGTGTCGGCTCGCCGCCGTCTTCCATGATCTCGCTGATGCGGGGCATTGGTGTCCTCCTCAGAATCCGAGCGCCTTGGCCTGTACCACGCCTTCGAGGCCGGCGATCTTGGCGGTGAGTTCGGGCGACAAGGGCTGGTCGACCTGGACCAGCGCGATCGCCGAGCCGCCCGGCTTGTCGCGGCCGAGATGGAAGGTCGCGATGTTGACCTTGTTCTCGCCGAGCAAGGTGCCGGCTTGTCGTCGTTGGTGATGTAGAGCATGTGCGGCGCGAACTCGGCCTCGATCTCGATGCCCTTGATCTCGACGATGCGCGGATGCTTGCCGCCGAACAGCGTGCCGGTGACCGAGCGGGTGTACTTCTCGGTGGTGACCGAGAGGCGGATCATCGAGGTGTAGTCGGTGTCACGCTCGTGCTTGACTTCGGCAACCTCGATGCCGCGCTCGCGGGCGATCACCGGCGCATTGACCATGTTCACCGAATCGAGTTGCGGCCGCAGCACCCCGGTCAGCGCCATCTGGGTCAGCGGCTTGACGTTGAGCCCCGCCACCTGGCCCTCGTACTCGATCGCGACCGCCTTGATGTCGGTGTCGGTGAGCTGGCCGGCGAACGAGCCGAGCTTCTCGGCAAGATCGAGATAGGGCGCCAGCCGCGGCGCGTCCTCGGCCGAGACGTTGGGCATGTTGAGCGAGTTCTGGATCGCGCCGGTCAGCAGATAGTCGGCCATCTGCTCGGCGACCTGCAGCGCCACGTTCTCCTGCGCCTCGACGGTGGCGGCGCCGAGATGCGGCGTGCAGACGAGGTTGGGCGCGCCGAACAGCACATTGTCCTTCGCCGGCTCCTCGGTGAAGACGTCGAAGCCCGCGCCGGCGATGTGGCCGGAAACCAGCAGGTCACGCACCGCCAGCTCGTCGACCAGGCCGCCGCGCGCGCAATTGATGATGCGCACGCCCTTCTTGGCCTTCATCAGGTTGGCGCGGCTCAGGATGTTCTTGGTCTGCTCGGTGAGCGGCGTATGCACGCTGATGAAGTCGGCACGCGGCAGCAGCTGCTCCAGCGTCACCTTCTCGACGCCGAGCTGGGCTGCACGCTCCTCGCTCAGGAACGGGTCGTAGGCGATCACCCGCATCTTGATCCCGATCGCGCGCTCGGCGACGATCGAGCCGATATTGCCGCAGCCGATCAGGCCCAGCGTCTTGAAGCTGAGCTCGGTGCCCATGAAGCGGTTCTTCTCCCACTTGCCGGCCTGAGTGCTGGCATTGGCGTCGGCCACCTGGCGGGCGACGGCAAACATCAGGGCGATCGCGTGCTCGGCGGTGGTGATGGCGTTGCCGAACGGCGTGTTCATCACGACGACGCCGTGCGCGGTCGCCGACTTGAGGTCGACGTTGTCGACGCCGATGCCGGCGCGGCCCACCACCTTGAGGTTCTTGGCCTCGGCCAGCAGCTCGGCGGTCACCTTGGTGGCCGAGCGGATGGCCAGGCCCTGGTAGTTGGCGATGATGGCGCGCAGCTCGGCGGGCTTCAGGCCGGGCTTGAAGTCGACCTCGCAGCCGCGCTCGCTGAAGATCTCGACGGCACGCCGGGAAAGCTCGTCGGAGATCAGTACCTTAGGCTTTGCCATAGTCCCTCTCGATTTCCGCATAGGCCCAGTCGAGCCAGGGCAGCAACGCTTCCAGGTCGCTCTTCTCGACCGTGGCGCCGCACCAGATGCGCAGGCCCG
>VBAF01000012.1 GCA_005884705.1 Alphaproteobacteria bacterium | reverse complement strand
GGCCGAGATGATCCTGCAATTCCGCGATGCCGACAAAGCCGTTCTCGACCGCTTCGAGGCGGCGCTGCTCGAGATCGTCGCGGCGCACGACAAGCGCGGGCCGTGCACGGTCGAATGCGTCAACCTCTCGCGCACCATGCCGACGGTGATGGACGATCGCTTCCTCGACGCGATCGAGGAGTCCGCCGCTGCGCATGCCCCCGCCAAGCACGTGCGCATGCCGTCGGGCGCCGGCCACGATGCGCAGATCCTGGGATTGAAGCTGCCGGCGGCGATGATGTTCGTGCCGTCGATCGGCGGCATCTCGCATCATTTCACCGAGAACACCGCCGACGCCGACATCGTGTTGGGCTGCCAGGTCTTCGCCGATGCGACCGCGAGGATCCTCAAGGGAAACTAAAGCATATTCCGTCGAGCTGGAATCAGCCGGACGGAATATGCCCTGTGTAACCAGTATCACCAGTGCTCTAGTGGAACAGCTTGCGCAGCTCGTCCTTGGCCCGCTCGAGCGTCCGCCGGCGGGTGGCCGACAGGTCCTTGCCCGCCCGGTTGATGTAGAAGGTCAGCATCGACATGGCGGAACGCAACGGCGCCGCCTTGCGCCGCCGGCTGCGCTCGGCCGAGCGCTTCAGCGAGACGGCGATGTCGTGCGCGCTGCGCTTCTTGAAGACGCCCTTCTCGAGGTCGAGCGCGTCGCTCTCGCGTGTCACCTTGGCCGACCATTTCTTGAGCTTGGCCTGATGACGCGCGCCGACGCGGCCGTGATGTGCCGTTGCAGCCATACCGTTCCAACGCCGCCCGGCGCCGGATCGTTGCAGCGGAGTCTTCCCGCCAAAGGCCGTAAGACGCTAGTTGCTCAGGACATACCGCGCGAACGCGCCGCGCTTGTCGGCCGGCAAGAGCGGCGGCACCGAGTCGACCTTGAACTCGACGTCGCAGCTCACCTCGTTGGACAGCGTCTGGAAGCTGCCCAGCCGGTCGAAGTCGGCCTTGGCGAAGCCGGCCTGCTGCAGGGTCGCCGTCAGCTGCTCGCGGTCGAGCACCGGGCGCTGCACAGCCGCGGCCTTGCCGCTGCGCCACGCCGCCTCGAGGGTCTGCAGCACCTCGCCGAGCAGCCGCTGCGCCTCGGCATCGAGCAGGTCGGGCCGCTGCAGCGCGCCGAGCGCGAATTGCCGGCAGGCCGCCGGATCGGCCTGGCGGAGATAAAGCACCAGCTGGGCGCGAGCGGCGACGGCGGCGATCGCGCTTTCGTCGTCGGCGCCGCGCAGCGCCGGGACGACGTACTGGCGCCGGATCTCGCCGACCAGCGCGAACGGCCGCGACAGGCCGCTCTGTGTCGGGTTGCGCAGCTCCTGCTCGATCGCCGCGCGCATGCGCGTCTCGACCTCGGCATTCTCGGCCATCACCGGACCGATCAGCGGCACGCGGCGCACCTGGTCGAGGGCGGTGTCGACCTCGGTCTTGCCGCGGATCAGCAGCCAGCCGCCCCCCACGATCGCCGCCAGAACGATGGCGGCCAGAACGCCGATTCCGCCCTGACGGACGAGGCTGCGTCGATCGGTCGGACGAGCCATGCGTCAGGGATGGATGATCATGCCGGTGAAGACATAGGCCTGCAGCATCACCAGCACGCCGACCAGGCAGGCGAGCGCGATCGAGTGCTTGAACACGAAGCGCAGGATCGAGCCCTCGTGGCCGAACCAGTTGGTCGCGGTCGAGGCGACGACGATCGACTGGGCATCGATCATCTTGCCCATCACGCCGCCCGAGGAGTTGGCGGCGCCCATCAGGATGGGCGACAGGCCGAGCTGCTCGGCGGTGATCTTCTGCAGGCCGCCGAACAGCACGTTGGACGCGGTATCCGAGCCGGTCAGCGCCACGCCGAGCCAGCCGAGCAGGGTGCCGAAGAAGGGATAGAAGAAGCCGGCATGGGCGAACGCCAGGCCGAGCGTGGCGTCGATGCCGGAGTAGCGGGTCAGCGTGCCGATCGCCAGCATCGCCGCGATCGTGACCAGCGGATAGCGCACCGCCCAGATGGTCTCGCCATAGGCCTTCAAGATGCGCAGCGGATTGAAGCCCATCAGGAAGGCCGACAGGATCGCAGCGATCAGCATGCCGCTGCCGGTGTAGGTGAGGTAGGTGAAGGAGAAGACGGCGCCCTCGGCCGTCGGCTTGGCCACCACCGGCGGCACCTTGGCGATCAGGTTGTGCAGGCCGTCGATCGGATAGGCCCAGACGAAGATCTTGTTCATCGGCACCTTGAACCAGTCGCTGCCCCACATCAGCAGGACGAGGCAGACGATGATCCAGGGCAGCAGGCCGCGCCACATCTCGGCCTGCGTCACCGGCGCAGTCGACGATGTGGGCCTTGCTGGCATGGTGCCGGCCGAATCGTCGCGCGTGCGCAGTGCCGGCGACAGCCACAGCTCCTTGGGCTGCCAGACCTTGAGGAAGCCGATCAGGCAGGCCATCGACACCAGCGAGGCGCCGATGTCGACGATCCACGGATTGACGAAGTTGGAGATCAGGAACTGCGGGACGGCAAACGACACGCCGGTCACCAGGATGGCGGGCCAGATGTCCTTCATGCCCTTCCAGCCGGCGAACGCCCAGATCAGCCAGAACGGCACGATCAGCGAGAAGAACGGCAGCTGCCGGCCGACCATGGCGCCGAGCAGGAAGGGATCGAGGCCGGTCACCGAGGCGAGCCCCTGGATCGGCGTGCCGAGGGCGCCGTAAGCCACCGGCGCGGTGTTGGCGATCAGGCTGAGGCCCGCGGCGGCGAGCGGCGAGAAACCGAGGCCCATCAGCATGGCGCCGGTCACCGCGACGGGTGTGCCGAAACCGGACGCGCCCTCGAAGAAAGCACCGAAGCAGAAGGCGATCAGCAGGAGCTGGATGCGCCGGTCGGGCGAGACACCGCCGATCGTGCGCTGAAGCAGCTCGAACGAGCCTTTCTCCACCGACAGCCGGTAGAGGAACATGACGTTGAGCACGATCCAGCCGATCGGGAAGAAGCCGGTTACCAACCCGAGCGCCGAGGCGCGCAGCGCCAGCCCCGGCGGCATGGTGAAAGCCCAGATGGCGATGCAGATCGCCGCGACCAGGGCGATCAGCGCAGCGACATGCGCCTTGACCTTGCCCGAGGCGATCAGCGCCAGCAGGACGACGACCGGAACGGCCGCGACAAGCGTCGACAGCCACTCGTTGCCGAGCGGATTGTAGATCTGGTTCCACATCGCCTAGTCTCCCCCCGGAGGCTTTTGATTACAGATAAATTAACAGATTTGGACCGTACTGTAACCTCGGGAAGCGCGCGGGCCGTTCACGCTGGCGTGTGGCGCTCGAGGAAGGCGCGCACCCGCTTGACCGACTCCTCGCGATGGGCCGGAGCCTTCCAGTCCTTCTGGACCTCGATGTTGGGGGCGAGGGCGGCGATCTCCTCGCTGGTCTTGGCCGGATGCGCCTTGTCGGTGCCGGGCTGCAGCAGGAGTGGCGTACGGCAGCTCCTGACGAAGTCGCGGGTGACGGAGAACACGAAGTCGCCGCCGAACATGTTGCGGCCGAACGACTGGATGGTCTGCTCGCTGATCGCGGGATCGCGGCCGCGCACGGTCTCGCTGTAGCCTTGCACGGCGGCGTCCCAGGTGTCGCGGTTCTCCCACAGGCCGATCGGGTTCTGCAGCACCGCGGCGGCGATCCGCCCGGGATCGTGCTCGATCGCCTCGAAGCAGTAGCTGCCGCCGATGCAGCCGCCCAGGACGTGGAACTTTCCGAAGCCGAGATGATCCATCAGCGCGAAGTGATCGCCGGCGAAGGTGGGCCAGCCATCGTCGGGCTTCACGTCGGCGACCGACTTGCCGGCATTGCGCTGGTCCATCGCCACCACGGTGAAGCTGTCGGCAAGCGCCTGGCGCGGGTCCATCCAGGGAAAGCCGTTGGGATAATTGGGCGAGATGCCGCCCCACATCTCCATCTGCGACTTGAGCCCGCCGGGGGCGAACAGCAGCACGGGGAAACCCGCGCCGTAGACCCCGTAGTGGATTTCCGCATCGGCGCGCTTGAACATCGGCATCGGCAACCTCCGTCAGTTGGCCGGCTTATAGCCGATCGAATCGAGGATTTCCTTCCAGCGCTTGAAGTCGGCCGCCATGCGCTGGCTGACCTGTTCGGGCGTCGAGGTTTCGACGTCGAGGCCGAACTCGGTCATCTTCTTCTCGACCTCCGGCATCTTGAGCACGGCGCGCAGCTCGCTGCCCCAGGCCTCGATCAGCGCCGGCGGCGTCCTGGGCGGCGCGAAGAAGACATACCAGCCGAGGATGTTGAGCGAGGGATAGCCGAGCTCGGTCCCGGTCGGGATGTCGGGCGCCGCCGAGGCGCGCCTGGCGCCCGAGGTGAAGATGACCTTCACCTTGCCGGCGCGATGATGCTCGAGGAAATCGGTGATGCCGCCGCAGCCGGCTGGGACGTGGCCGCCCTGCAGGTCGGCGACCAATGGCGCGGCGCCGCGATAGGGCACCGGCTCGAGCGGAATGCCGATCGCCTGGCCGGTCATGACGCCGAAGAAATGCGTGAACGAGCCCATCGCCGTGGTGCCGAAGCTGTTGCGCGACGGGTTGCCCTTCAGCCACGCGATGTACTCCTGCAGCGAATTGACGCCGAGAGCGGGCGCCACGCAGAACGCCGTCTGGACGGTGCCGGCAAGCGTGATCGGCGCGAGGTCGGTCTGCGGATCGAAGGGGATGGAGGCCATGGTGAGCTTTTGCACCACGGTGGCCGACGGCATGTAGCAGACGGTCGTGCCGTCGGGCGGGCTGTTCTTCAGCGCTTCCCCGGCGATCGTGCCGGAGGCGCCCGTCTTGTTCTCGATGATGACGTTGCGGCCGGTGCGCTGCTTCAGCGCCTCGGCGATGAAGCGGGCCATCACGTCCGAGCCGCCGCCGGCCGGAAAGCCGATCAGGATCCGCAGCGTCTTGTCGGGCAGCGCGGTATCGGCCCGGCCGATCGCCGGCGCGGCGAGCGCCACCCCCGCCAGGGTGAAAGCAGAGCGTCGGCTGATCCTGGTCACTGTCATCTCCTTCTAGCCCACCAGACTCCAGGCGAGCTCGGCCCGCTCGCGCGGCGCCTTGCTCATCTTGGCGGAGTCGGGATTGGACGAATTGCCGGCCAGCCCGCGGCGATAGACGCCCTGCGCGATGGCGGCGAGCCGGAACAGCGAGAAGGCGACGTAGTAGTTCCAATGGTCGATGCGGTCGCGTCCGACGCGGCGGCAATAGGCGGCGACATGCTCGCTCTCGGTCGGCAGCCCGAGCTTGTGGAAGTCGACGGTGGCGAAGCCGTGCGGCGGTTCCTTCAAATGATAGCCGATGCAGTTGTAGGCGAGGTCGCACAGCGGATGCCCGAGCGTGCTGAGCTCCCAGTCGAGCACGGCGACGATGCGCGGCTCGGCCGGATGGACGATCAGGTTGCCCAGCCGATAGTCGCCATGGACGATGGTGGTCGGATCCTCCGGCGGGATGTGCTCGGGCAACCAGGCGCAAAGCTTGTCCATCGTCGGGATGTCCTCGGTCTTGAGCTCGGCATATTGCTTGCTCCAGCGCGCGACCTGGCGGGCGACATAGTGCCCGGTGCGGCCGTAGTCGCCGAGCCCGACCCGGACCGGATCGACCTTGTGCAGCCGGGCCAGCACGTCGTTCATCGAATCGAAGATCGCGGCGCGCTCCGCCGGAGTCTGGGCGGGCATCGACGGATCGATCAGGATGCGGCCCTCGACGCAGCTCATCAGGTAGAACATCTGGCCGATCACCGAATCGTCGGTGCACAGCAGATGGGCGGGCGCCACCGGCACGTCGGTTCGCGCCAGCGCCGAGATCACGCGGAATTCGCGGTCGACCTGGTGCGCCGAGGCGACCAGCTTGCCCGGCGGCTTCTTGCGCAGCACGAAGTCGCGGCGCCTGCCGTCCGCCATCTCGGCCGACAGGAAGAAGGTCGGGTTGGAATGGCCCGAATCGAACTGCTCGACCTCGAGCCCGCCGCGATAGCCCGCCAGATGCCCGCGCAGATAGCGGTCGAGCGAGGCTGCGTCGAAGCGATGGCGCTCCATGACGGGCACGGTCCGGGCATAGACGGGCATGGCGCGAGCCTGCGGCATGGCGCAGGCGACGGCAATCGCGCCGTCCCACAGAGAGAAACGCAATTCCAGCCGTTGGTCTCAGTAGTTGATGCGCGCCCGGCCCTGCGGCGCTGCGATCGCGGCGGCGAGCGGCGCGACCTGCGGCGCCTCGGCCTCGGCGCCGACCTCGACCTGCGCCGGCGACACGCCTTCGCGGATCAGCGCCTCGCGGATCGCATCGGCGCGGCGCAGCGACAGGGCGCGCGAGTAGTTCGAGCCGTTGTCGCGGTCGGTCGCCGAGACGGCGATGACGGCCGGACGGCCGCGCTTGATGTCGTCGGCCGCCTGGCGAATGACCGAGCGGCTCACCAGGCTGAGCTCGCTGCGCTCGAAGCCGAAGTAGGCGTTGTAGCGGCGGCTGCCGGTCGGCGGCGCGTTGGTCCAGATCTCGCGCTCTTCCTTGACCGCCTGCCGGGCGCTGCGGCTGGGGCCGGCGAAATTGTAGGCCATGCGGATGAACGGCCCGAACTCGAGCAGCGTGCCCTGGTGCGAAGCGTCGGCGGTGACGGCGGTGTTGAACGAGGCGGCGAGCCGGGCGCCGGTGGTGAAGGAGAAGGAGGGGGAGTCGGACGAGCGCCAGTTGATGCCCAGTTCTGCGCTGAGCTGCGGCACCAGTTGCCAGTAGCCGGTGTTGTTCAGCAGCACGCCGCTGCCGGTGTCGGCGTAGTTGGTATAGAGCAGCGCGGCGTCGGCGCCGCCGACCACCGCCCAATTGTCCGAGACCGCCAGGCGCGCGCCGGCGCCGACCTTGGGGCCGATGCCGTACATCTCGCGCTGGTCGAAGCCCGCGACCGGCGGAATGCTGTAGCTCGCGAGTTGCCGGTAGTGGATGCCACGCAGACCGCCGTTCAAGCGCCACCAGTCGCGGCTGAAGCCGAGCTCGAGGTCGAAATGCTGGTGGTTGGTGTCGACCGACAGCGTGCCGTTCTGGAACTTGGTGAGATGCGACAGCAGGCCCTGCACGTCGCCGGCCAGCGCGACGTCCCAATAGGGGTCGATCTTGTAGCCGATCATGATCTGACCGCCCGGTCCGTTGGTGACGTCGGAGGCGGCGTTGCCGGCCACAATGCGATCACCGCCGAGCCACATCCAGCGGCCGTCGATGTTGCCGAAGAATCCCTGCTGCTCGGGAACCTGTGCGCGGGCCGGCAGGGCGATCGCGGCAAGCCCTGCGAGAGCGAGAAGCGTGGCGACACGGCGCACGGGTCCACGGGCTCCTGATGAATTTGCTGTCCATCAGAACGCGGCATGCGTGTGGCAGTTTCGTCCTCGGTCAAATGGATTCTTTTCGCTCACAACTCGGCCGGCGCGGCAACCCCGCAGCCGCTCCTGCCGTTGCACGTGGTCACGAGGAGAGAGACGTTGGAGAAGGCCGTCGCACGCGTTCCGGTCGTTCATGTGCGGGGGAATTCGGCGATCCGCCGGCCGCTGATCATCCTCGCCGTGTGCGCCATCGCCGGCGTCGGCTACGTGGCGCGCGACTTCCTCATCCCGACCGCCGGCGCGATCGTACTGGCGCTGATCCTGACGCCGGTCGCCAATACGCTGGAGCGCGTCCGCCTCGCGCCGACGCCCGCTGCGGCCGTTGCCGTGCTGTTGCTCACCCTGGTGCTGGCCGGCGTTCTGTCACTGGTCGTTCCGTCGATTGCCGACTGGGCGGCGCAAGCGCCCTTCCTGACGCTCACCCTGCAGCGCAAGCTCGAAGGCCTGCGCAAGTCGCTGGCCTTCATGGAGGAGCTCAGCGCCCGGGTCGAGCAGGCGGCCGCGGCGACCGCGACCAAGGCGGCCGAGCCGGCCGAGAAGGTCGTCGTGCACAACCGCTCGCTGCTGCAGCAGCTCGCCAGCACCACGCCGGGCGTGATCCTGCAGATCGCCTATGCCGGCGTGCTCGCCTTCATGCTGCTCGCCCATCGCAACAACTATCGCCGGCAGATCCTGCGTATCCCGCTGAGCTTCGAGACACGGGTGCGGCTGGCCCGCATGATGCGCGACATCAACGAGCGCGTCGGCCACTACCTGTTCTCGCTGGCGGTGATCTATGCGGCGGTCGCCGTGCTGGCGACGGTGGCGCTGGCGCTGTTCGGCCTGCCCAACGCGCTGATGTGGGGCGTGCTGCTGGGCATCGCCTCCTTCGTGCCGTTCGTCGGGCCACCGGTGGTGATCGGCCTGATCGGGCTGGCCGGGCTGCTCACCTTCGAGGACTGGCCGCGCATCGCCGCGGTGCCGGCTATCCTGGTGCTGATCCACTTCGTCGAATCGCAGTTCGTGACGCCGGCCTTCGTCAGCCGACGCTGCGCGCTCAGCACCGTCGCGGTGTTCGTGGCAATCGGCCTGCTCGGCTGGATGTGGGGCGCGGTCGGGGCGATCGTGGCGGTGCCGCTCCTGATCCTGATCAGCACCATCGCGGCACACCTGCCGTCGCTGCGCTGGCTGGAAGTCTTGCTGTCGGACGACCGGCCGGTGAAGAATCGCCGCATCGCCAGCAAGCCGCCGCTCGCCTCGCGCGGCTATGCGCCGTCGGCACGGTCGCAGCGTCAGCCGCGCCGGCGCCTCGTCGCCACCAGATAGAGCCCGCCGCCGGCCAGCGCGTAGAAGCCGCCGACGATCGCCCACGCGGCGGCCGGATCGATCTCGCGCGCCAGCAGGGTCAGGGCGGCATAGCTGAGGCAGAGCAGGCCGATCGCGCCCGCCACGCCGGCAGCGGCCGCAAGGCCAACGCGGGTGGCGGCGTCGGCGGCGGTGGCGCGCAGGCCGCGCGCCATCGCCGGCAGCGCGACCAGTTTCAGGAGCTGTTCGATCAGGGGACGTCCTTCGCGGACCCGGCTGGCCTGCCGGTCAGGTCCGACGACAAAGGTACCCCGCAAGGAAGCCGATGCCGGCCACGGCCGCCAGGGTCCCGAAGGGCCGCGCCTGCACGGTCTCGATCAGCGAGTCGGTCGCGCTGTCGCGCACCTCGGCCGACTTGCGCGCCAGGCGGGCGGCGGTGTCCTTGGCCGACTCGGCATAGTCGTCGATGAAGCGCTGCGCCGCCTCGACCGCCTCGTCGATGGTTTCCTTGCTCTTGCTCTCGACGGCGTCCATCGCGCGGTTGACGCCCTCGTTGGCGTCGGCGGCCAGGGCGTCGGAGAGGCGCTTGAGCTGCGCCTTCAAGGCGTTGATTTCCTTGATCAGATCCTTGCTGGGAATCGCATGGGTCGTGCCGTTGCCGCGCATCATCGTCCTCCGGGCTGTGGGGGCTCGCGCAGGTAACGTCGCCTTTGGCGGAAGGTTTCAGCCGTCCCAAACGTTTTGCGGGAAGGGCAGCTTGGTGAAATCCGGCGGCTGGAGCGGCGCGGGATGGCTGACGCCCTCCTTCTCCAGCAGCATCATGTATTGCCGCACGTGCTGGCCGCAGTGCCAGGTGGTGCGTTCCATCAGCTCATGCAGGCTCTGGGGCCCATAATAGGTCGGCAGCTCCTTGGTGGGGGTTGTGTCGCCCTTGGCCCACCAGTCCTTGAAGCGCTGGCGCACGCTCTGCCCGTAAGCCACCAGCGTGGCGGTGTCGGCGTCGGGCGCCGGCTCCTCGCGGAACGCCGCCTGATCCAGGCTCGTCCCCTCGTTGGCATCGAGGAAGGCGGCCACGACCCGGAAAAGATGGAAGGACAGGGTGCGATAGCTGCGCGGCCGGCCGGGGACATGGATGCCGAGGCGATCCGCCGGCATCATCGGGATCAGCTCGAGCGCCGCGCCCATATATTTGTCGACCCGCGCCGCCAGCTCGTCGGTCGTGAGTTCCGGGCCCGACTTCTCGTTCAGGCCGAGGAAATCGACGATCTGCTTGGTGCTCTGGCCGAAGGTGTATTTGTCGCCGCGCGACAGCACAGGGACCGTCCGCAGGCCGAGCTTCTGCAACTCGGCCATGCCGTTGGGGTCTTCAAGAACATTCACCGAAACGAAGTCGATCCCACGGACCGATAGAAACTCTTTGAGTCTCAGGCAGCTGGTTCAACCAGGCTGCCAGAACACCTTGAAGGGCGGCATGAGCTTACTCCACTGGACTGCGGCCGATGCTAGTCCTCAGGCCGGCTTATGGCAAACGATGCAGACCTTGTTGCCGTCAGGGTCGCGCACATAGGCGCCGTAATAATTCGCATGGTAATTCGGGCGCAGGCCGGGCTTGCCCTCGTCCCTGCCGCCGTTGGCGATCGCCGCGGCATAGGCGGCGTCGACTGCCGGCCGCGTGTCGGCCTCGAGGCCGATGGTGATGCCGTTGCCGATGGTCGCCTTCTGCTTGTCGAGCGGGCGCACGATCCAGAGCTGCGGCCGGCCGCCCGCCCGGCCGTAGCCGACGCCCTCCGGGAAATCCATGTGGCGCACCAGGCCGAGCGGCTTGGAGACGCTGTCGTAGAAGCTCTTGGCTTTGGCGATGTCGTTGCTGCCGACGGTGACATGGCTGAACATGGACGTCCTCCTCGTGAGATCAGGATGCCGCGGGTGCGTAAGCGGCGGCAAGCTGGCGCGACACCAGCCGGGCATAGAGGCCGCCCTTCATCAGCAGCGAGGCATGGGTGCCGGTCTCGGCGACGCGGCCCTCGTCGAGCACCACGATCAGGTCGGCATCGCGCACCGTCGACAGGCGATGGGCGATCACGATGGTGGTGCGGTCGGCCTGCAAGAGGTCGAGCGCGCGCCGCACCGCCTGCTCGTTGACCGCATCGAGATGCGAGGTC
>VBAF01000366.1 GCA_005884705.1 Alphaproteobacteria bacterium | reverse complement strand
GTCGAGCCACGCGCGCACTTCCTTGCGGAAGGCGGCTTCTTCGGGCGTGTCGTTGAAGTCCATCGTGTCTCTCCTTGCGCCACCCGTGCTAAGCCGCGTTCTTCTGCTCCAGCCGGGTCACCAGCTTGTCCTTCCAGGCCATCGGCCCGCCGAGCGACAGCGCCATCACGCGCGCGCGCCGATAATGGAACTGGGTATCGGCCTCCCAGGTGAAGCCGATGCCGCCGTGGGTCTGGATATTTTCCTTCGACGCGAAGTCGTAGGCCTCGGTCGCCGCGATCCGCGCCGCCGCCGCCGCCAGCGGCAGGTCGGCGCCGCCCCCTCCCCGGTCATATTCAGTCAGCATCATCGCGCCGTAGTAGGCGTTGGAGCGGGCGAGCTCGAGCTTGACGTAGCAGTCGGCGAGCTTGTGCTTGATCGCCTGGTAGGAGCCGATGGCGCGGCCGAACGCCTGGCGCTGCAGGGCGTAGTCGCGCGCCATCCACATCGCCGCCTCCGCGCCGCCAACCTGGGCGAAGGCGAAGTAGACCGCCGCCGCATCGTACAGCCGTTCGAGCAGCCGCCAGCCTTCGCCGTCGGCACCCAGCAGCTCGGCCGAAGCATCGCTGAAAGTGAGCTCGGCATGCTTGCGCGCCGGATCGATCGTCTCGACGCGTTTCTTCGTCACCGCCTTTTGCGACAGATCGACCAGCACCAGCGCCGTCTTCGTGAGCACGACCGCGAAGGTCGCGGCGTCGCCGTCGGCCACCGGCACTTTCTTGCCGTTGAGACGGCCCGCGCCGAAGGTCGTGGCAATGGTGCGCGGCTTGGGCGGCTGCGGGCCCTCGGCAACCGCGAGCGTGCCGATCGCCTTGCCTTCGGCGAGCAGCGGCAGCCATTTCTTCTTCTGCGCCTCGGAGCCGGCAAGCTTGATCGCCTCGGTCGCCAGCACGACCGACGTATCGAACGGCACGGGTGCCGCGGCGCGGCCGATCTCCTCGGCGACGACGCAGACCTCGAGCGGCGACAGGCCGAGGCCGCCATACGCTTCGGGAATGCCGACGCCGGGCACGCCGAGCTCGACCAGGCCTTTCCAGACCTCCTCGGCATAAGGCTCGGGGCCATCCAGCACACGGCGCACGACCTTGGTCGGGCACTTGTCGGCGAGGAATTTGCGGACCTGCTCCTTGAGGAGCTTCTGGTCGTCTGAAAAATCGAAGTTCATGATGCGGTCAGGCTAGCATAGGGTCGAGCGATGGAAACCCCGCAGATCAAGGCCCCTGAGATCAAAGACTGGCACGCCCATGTCTACTTCGATCCCGCCACGCGAGACGCGGCCTGGTCGTTGCGTGAAAGGATCGAAAAGCAGTTCGACATCCAGATGGGCCGCTTCCACGAGAAGCCGGTCGGCCCGCACCCGATGTTCAGCTACCAGGTGACGGTGCGGAACGACCAGTTCACGCCGGTCGTGTCGTGGCTGACGCTCAACCATGGCGACCTCACGGTGTTCATCCATCCCAACACCGGGCAGGATCTCGAGGACCATCGCGACCGCGCCGTGTGGATCGGCAAGTCGATGCCGCTGGTGCTGAGCCTGTTCACCGACCGGAAGAAGGACTGATCATGGAAACCCTGCTGCCGCTTGCCAAGAAAGTCGGCGACAAACTCAAGGCGCGCAAGGAGACGGTGGGCGTCTCCGAATCCTCGGCTGGCGGCCTGATCTCGGCCGTGCTGCTCGCGGTGCCCGGCGCCTCAGCCTATTTCATGGGCGGCGCCGTGGTCTATACGCGGCCGGCGGGCGAGGCCTTCCTGACCGCGACGCCGTCGAAGCGCGCCGGTATCCGTTCTTCGTCCGAGCCGTGGGCGACGCTCGCCGCCGAACTGGTGCGCGGACGCCTCGACACGACCTGGGGCTTGGCCGAAACCGGCGCCTCGGGCCCGACCGGCAATTCCTACGGCGATCCCGCCGGCCATACCTGCGTCGCCGTGGTCGGTCCCAAGGGCAAGACCGCGCGCACGCTGCGCACCGGCTCCAACGACCGCGTCGCCAACATGCGGGCGTTCGCGGCCGAAGCGCTCAAACTCCTGGATGAGCAGATCAGCTGACGCGCGTTGCCATCCTTCGAGACGCCGCGCTATGCGCGGCTCCCCAGGATGGGTAGTGCGCGTTAGCGCACTCGATAGAGCCGCACCGTCCAGCTCTGGCCGTTGCTGGTGCACAGCGCGCCGTCGGTGCCGTCGCGGCAGGTGAGCTCGGCCGGCGCGTCGGCCGAGCCGTCGTCGCAAGCGGGCTTCGCGCCGCGCAGCTCAAGCGCGCCGGCATTCCACGACGCCTGCGCCTGCGAATGGCAGAAGAAGACGTTGGGCTGGTCGGTGCGGGTGTAGAGATAGCGGCCGCCGCCTCTGTCGTCGAAGCACCAGGTGATGGTGCCGCGGTGCTGGGCATAGGCAAAGTTGTCGGTGCGCCAGCAGCCCTTGACGAAGACCAGGCTGCCGTTCGGCTTTTCGGGCAGCACCAGCGGGATGGTCGCCGGCGGTCGGAGGCTGCTGGTCGCGTAGGGCTCGTTCGGCTGCCGGTAGGGCGAACCACCGCCCGTCGAGGGGGCGGCGATCGACGGCCGCGACGGCGCGTAGGTCGACGACGGCGCGGGGCTCGCATAGCCACCCGGCGGGACCGACGGGATCGATGGCTGCGGCGCCTGGTTGGTGCCGTTGGGCCAGCTCGGGCCGGTGCCGACGCCGCCACCCAGGCCGCTGCCCATTGCCGTCGAGCCGCCGATCGGCCCGCCCGGCGCCACGCCTTGTGCGACGGCCGTCCCGCCCGCAAAGGCGAGGGCCGCAGCCGCTGCGAAGAGGATCCGGGACAGCGTCATTTCCAGCATTCCACCTGGGTGCTGCTCGCCGCCGCGCGTTCGGCGCGCTGCGTCACGGGCAACTCGCGGGCCGATGTTATGCGCCTCGAGGAAGTTCGCAAGGGTCGCCACCCTGATGGCGAAGTTCACGTTTTGGGGAATATCGCCGGTGATCCGCGCGAAGGCGACGGCGTTGAGCTTGGACACCACCACGCCCATCAGCCGGCCGGCCTCGTCGATCGCCGGGCCGCCGCTGTTGCCGGGCTGCACCGCGGCCGAGATCTGGATGAAGCGCGAATCGTCGCGCAGGCCGGTAAGCGCCGTGACGTTGCCCAGCGTCGTGTTGCCGCCCGAGGACAGCGCCTGGGCGAGCGGATAGCCGAACACCAGCACCGGCTCGGCCGGCTTGATCGGCGCGCCGACCCTGAGCTGGAGGAAGCTCTTGGTCGGCGTTTGCGCGCGCAGCGCCGCGAGATCGTCGGCGCGGTTGGTCGCGACCACGTGTGCCAAACCGAGATCGCCGCCGCTCCTGCGCAGGCGCAGCTCGACGCAGCCGTTGATCACATGAAAGTTCGTGACGACGGTGTCAGGCGAAATGAAGAAACCGGTGCCCGAGCCCGCCACCGTCTTTTCCTTGGGTGCCTCCGGGCGCGGCGTCGGCGCGGGCGTCGTAACCGGCGCAGGCGCCACGCCAGGCCTCCGCGCGGCCACCGCCTTCTCGAGCTGGGCGCGCAGCGCTTCGGTCGGCAGCCCATCACCGCGCTCGCCGATACTCTTCTGGAAGGCCGCAATCGCCATGTTGGTCTTGAGCCCGGCGACGCCGCTGATCGGCCCCGGATCGTAGCCGAGCCGCACCAGCAGGCTCTGGATCGCGCCGACCAGCGCGCCGGTGCCTTGACCCGACGGTGCAGGCGCCGATGGCGGCGCGGCCGCGGCGGCGTACTGCCGGACGCAGTCGCGGGTGCGCTGCTGTGCGGCCTCGATGCCGTCGAGGCTGATGGCGTAGCGCTTCTGGTTGGCCGCGACGGTGAGCTGCTGGCCTGATTTGAGCTGGCCGAAGATCTCCGGCGCGACGTTGAACGTCATGCCGTGCGCACCGAAGGCGCGGCCGGTAGCGGTATAGGACGTGCCGCCGACCTGGATCGTCACGGTGTAGGCTTCCTTCGCCGCGAGCCCCCAGTCCGGGGCCTCGGCGGCCATCGACCAGATGCCCTGCGACGTGTAGCCGACGGCGACGCCGAAACCCTCGCTTTGCACGCGATAGAGCGCGCAGTGATCGAACAGGGCGGTCTGGCCGCGGGTGTAGGCGCTGACCCGCCAGGCACCGACTTGAATGGCCGAACCGGCGATCGGATCGGCCGCCGCAACAGTCGGCGACAACAGCAGGCCGACGCTTCCCAACATCCCGATCCAGCCCGCACCGACCCTCATCCTGACCGCTCCCCCGCCGCCCTGCCGCCTCGGACGCGATGGTCCCATGCGCGGCGGAATTGGTCTAGGCTCCGCGCTGTATGCGCTGGCCCGATGTCTTCCTGATCAATGGCCCGTCGAGCGCCGGCAAGACCACGCTCTGCCGCGCCCTGCAGGCCGCCATTGCCGAACCCTATCTCGTCGTCGGGTTCGACGATTTCATCTTCATGTCGGCGCCGCGCTACTATCGCGGGGCCGACACCGGCCGGCAGAGCCACCTCGATGCCTTCACGGCGAGCGGGGTCGAGATGGTGACGACGTCGTCCCCCGGCGCGCCGATCGCCGTTGCAGCGCGCTTCGGACCGGTCTTCCGCCGGATCCTCGAGTCGATGGCGCCGGCGGTCCGCGCGCTGGTCGATGGCGGCAACCGGGTGATATTCGATCACGTGCTGCATGACGAGGCGATGCATCAGAGCTGCATCAGGGCTTTCGCCGGACTCGATCTGGTTTCGGTCGGCGTCATCTGCCCGATCGAGATCCTCGAGGCGCGCGAGCGTGCCCGCGGCGACCGCGTGCTGGGCCGCGCACGCGGTCTCGCAGAGGTCGTGCACGGCTTCATGAGCTATGATCTCACCGTCGATACCGGCTCGATCCCGACGGCCGATGGCATCGCGGCGATCCTGGCTGCGGTGGCTCGGCGCAGCTAGCGCCGCACGGGCCGCCCGCCGGCGGTCATGCCGCCGTCGATCACCAGCTCCTGGCCGGTCATATAGTTTGCAGCTTCCGTGCACAGGAACATCACGCCGTTGGCGATGTCCTGCGCCTCGCCGACGCGAAGGAGCGGCACCACGGCCTCGGCGCGCTCGCGCGGATCGATCGGGGCGTTGCTTCGGTTGCCGGCGGCGCCGGTCGGGATCTTCCCCCAGATCGGCGTGGCGATGATGCCGGGATGCACCGAGTTGCAGCGGATATTGTCGGCGGCGTGCTCGAGCGCCACCGACTTGGCCAAGAGCCGCACGCCGCCCTTGGTGGCCGAATAGGCCGCAAGCCCCGGCGCGCCGCGCAGGCCGGCGACCGACGACATCAGCACGATCGAGCCGCCGCCCTGCTTCTTCATCGCCGGGATGGCGTGCTTGATCGACAAGAACACGCCGTCGAGGTTGATCGCCTGCTGGCGCTGCCAGTCGGCCAGGCTCATCTCGGCGATCGGCGCCATGATGCCGATGCCGGCATTGGCGACCATGATGCGTCGCGCACGTCGTGGCGCAGGTAGTGCGCCTTGCCGCCCGCCTTGGCGATGCGGATGGCGACCTCCTTGCCGCGCAGGTCGTCGACATCGGTGATCAAGACTGCCGCGCCCTCGCGGGCCAAGGTCTCGCTGCACGCCTCGCCGATGCCGGATGCGCCGCCGGTGACGATCGCACCCTTGCCGGCGAGTTGCGCCATCAGCGGCCCTTCCAGTTGCCGACGCGCTTCTCGGCGTAGGATTTGATGCCTTCCTTGAAGTCCTCGGTCTTGCGCAACCAATCCTGCTCGGTGAGCTCACGCTCGGTGGCGGTCTCGGCCCCGTCGGCGAAGCCGCGGCGCATGGTCTCGCGTGTCGACACGACGGCGAGCGGCGAGGACTCGGCGATCTCGTTGGCGAGCTTCATCGCTTCCTTGCGCACGTCGGCGAGCGGCACCAGCACGTCGGCCATGCCCCATTCGACCGCCTGCTCACCGCCGATGCGGCGGCCGGTATAGAACATCAGGTTCGCCCTCTGCTGGCCGATCAGGTGCGGCAGGGTGAAGGTGAGCGAGAAGCCGGGATGGAAGCCGAGCCGCGTGAAGTTGGCGGCGAAGCGCGCCTCTGCGCAGGCGACGCGGAAGTCCGGCATCAGGGCGAGGCCGAGGCCGCCGCCGATTGCCGGTCCCTGGATCGCGCCGATGCTGGGCTTCTTGGAGCGGAACAGACGGGTCGCCTCCTTGTAGAGGTGCTTGCCGCTCTCGGCCGCACCGGTCTGCGGGCGGTTGGCGAAGTCGGCGCCGGCGCAGAACGACTTGCCCTGGGCGCACAGCACGTAGGCGCGGATGTTGGTGTCGCGATCGAACGCCTCGAAGGCGTCGGCGATCTGGTTGATCAGCGAATTGTCGAAGAAATTGTGCGGCGGCCGCTGGATCTCGACGACGCCGACATGACCTTCGCTCGAGACGCCGATATCCTTGTAGGTGCCGCTCATTTTGGTTTCCCCTCGGGCGATGAATGGGCGTCGATATTGCCCCGCGCCGGGGCGGTCCGTCGAGTTTGGGAGGAAGAACAATGCCGCAACGCGAACACCACGCCCTGGTCCTGGGCGGCGGCACCATGGGCGTCGGCATCATCGCCATGTTCATCGCTGGAGGCTGGAAGGTTGATGTCGTCTCGCGCTCGGCCTCGACGCGCGACGGGCTTGCCGCCGCAACCGCCAACGCGCTCGCCGCCATGAGCAAGCCGACCGACACCAGGGGCCTGCGCACCTTCGCGACCCTGGCCGAGGCCGACTGGTCGAAGATCGACGTCGCGGTCGAAACGGTCACCGAGGATCTGCCGCTGAAGCAGAAACTGTTCGCCGAGATGAAGGCGCTGGCCCGGGCCGATTGCGCGCTCACCTCCAATTCCTCGAGCTTCCCGATCAG
>VBAF01000362.1 GCA_005884705.1 Alphaproteobacteria bacterium | reverse complement strand
GCGCCGAGCGCGGCGGCGAGCAGCGCGGTGCCGACCGGGCCGTCGGTTTCGGGCGCCGCCACGCCGTCGCGCGGCACGAAGAAGCCGGTGATCAGGCCGATGCTGGTGGCGTGCACGAGCGAGCGCGCCGCCGCCGCAAGCTCGCCGCGGCTCGCCTCGATCAGTGCCTGGGTGCCGCGGCCGACATCGCGGCAGACCAGCGCTTCGATCGCCTCGAGCGCGCTACTTTTCGGTGGCGACATAGACTCCGTTCCAGTCCGCCGGCGAATCGTCGATCAGCCCGTCGACCCGCAAGCGCATCATCTCGTAGTAGCCTTGCCGCCAGGCCAACACCTGTGCCGCATCGGCGCACTCCTGGAGGACCGGCAGGGCTTCGGCGAAGCTGCCGGCGCGATAGAGCGCGAGGAACGCTTCCTGGCGGTCGGCCAGCGTCCGGAACTCCGGCCGCTCGGCCTTCGCCGCGTCGCCGATCAGGGCGTAGATACGCTCCGGCTGGGTCTTGCCCTTCAGAGCTCGAGCGCCGCGAAATCGGACGTCTGTTGCCGGGTGTTCTCGCCGATGACGATGCTGGTGACGTAGGTCTTGCACAAACCCTCGAGCCTCGACGCGAGGTTCACCTCGTCGCCGAGGCAGGAGTATTGCAGTCGCTGCGTCGACCCGAAGTTGCCGACCGTCGCTACGCCGCTGTTCAGGCCGATGCCCATGTTGACCGGGATATGCAGCCGGCCCTCCGATTCCGCCTCGGCCTTCCATTCGGCATTGAGTTCGGTCAGCCGGGTCTCCATCGCAAGCGCGGTCTCGCAGGCGCGCCCGGCATGGCGGGGTACATCGACCGGTGCATTCCAGAAGGCCATGATCGCGTCGCCCATGTACTTGTCGATCGTGCCGTTGCGTTCCTGGATCATCTCGGTCATCGGCGTCAGCAGCCGGTTCATGAAGCGCGTCAAGCCTTCAGGGTCAAACTGCTCGGAGATGCGGGTGAAGCCGCGCACGTCGGTGAACATCACCGTGATCTCGCGCTGCTCGCCGCCCAGTGCCAGCAGCTCGGGATTGCGCACCACCGCCTCGACCTGGTCGGGCGAGAGATAGAGGTTGAACGCGCCGCGGATCTCGCGGCGGTCGCGCTCGGCCCGCATGAAGGAGAGCGCCGAGCCGGTGACGTAGATCGCCGCCAGGGTGACCGGCGGATAGATCGGATCGAACAGCAGGTGGATGCGGACGAAGGCGAGCCACGGCACGGCGATGCCGATGGCGATGAACAGCGCCGCCACCAGGAACATCGTCCCGGCCTTGAGCCGCGGCAGCAGGATCACGAAGATCACGCCGATCGCCGCGAGATAGAGGAACTCCGCGCCGTCGGCATAGTCGGGCCGATCGAGGAAGTTCTGGGTCAGGATCTGCTCGACGACCTGGGCGTGGATCTCGACGCCCGGCACCGAGCTCTGCAGCGGCGTGTTGCGCAGGTCCTTGAGCCCCACCGCCGAGGTGCCGACGAAGACGATGTGGCCGTCGATCTTGTCGGCTGCCACGATGTCCTTCAGCACGTCGCGCGCCGAGACGAAGCGCTCCGGCAGATGGCCGGTGTCGTACAGCGAGATGCGGCCGTGCGCGTCGGTGTCGACCGAAACGCTGCCGACCCGGATCGCACCCACGCCGGTGCGCTCGCCGAATGATTCGAAGCCCTGCGCGCCCGACCAGCGCACCAGGTAGGTCGAGGCGCCCTGGGCGACGCGCAGGGTCTCGATCGACAGCGCCGGGTAGAGATCCTCATCGCGCTGCCCGGTGAGCCGGAACAGCATCGGCACCTGGCGCACGATCGCGCTCTCGACCTCGGTGGTGACGCTGCCGCTGCCCTTGGCAGCCCTCTCGAGCACGTCGATCGTCTTCACCACACCGGTCTGCTGCGGGATGAACTGGGCGATCATCTCCGGCACCGACCGGGCGTTCTTCTCGCCGCTGTTGTGGGCGACACCGCTGAAGCGGTGCGGCGCCTTCGAGCGCGCCTGGGCGTCGAAGCCGAAGCCCATGACCACCGGCGCTTCCTTGATCGCCTGGGCGAACACCTGGTCGTTGTCGGGCAGCTTCTCGGCCAGCCGCTTCAGCTCCTCCGTCAGCGCGTCGGCCGGCAGGTCCTTGACCACTTGGCCGATCGACGAGCGGTCCGGCTCGGCGAACACCACGTCGAAGGCGATCACCGCCGCGCCCTTCTCGACCAGCTTGTCGACCAGCGTCGCCAGGATCGTGCGCGGCCACGGCCACTGGCCGTAGTCGGCCAGCGACGCCTCGTCGATGTCGACGATGCGGACCGGAATGTCGCCCTGCCACTGGCGGGGCTGCAGCCGCTGGTAGTTGTCGAACGCGAGGTCGCGCAGCCGGTTCAAGGCCGGCGGGTCGGCGACGCGCAGCAGCAGGGCGTTCATCAGCACCAGGAACGCCACCACGATCGGCGCGCGCGGCGACCTTTCCCGGCCAAATAGCCAAAACACCCACTTCAGGCTCATCCGATGAACATTCCCCCTTGCGAAGTCACTTTACGGAAGGACCCTCGCCAAGCCAAATAGCGCCCCTTGCCCGCCACCGTTCCCGCCTCCCTGCTCGGCATCTATTTCAAGCTCGGCTCGCTCCTGCTGTTCTGCACCATGGACGCCATGGTGAAGGCGCTGGGCGGAGTCTACGGGCCGTTCCAGCTCATGCTGTTCCGCAGCGCCGTGGCGATGCTGCCGATCGCGATCATCGTCTGGCGCGCCGGCGACCTGCGCATCGTGCGCAGCAACCGGCCGTGGCTGCAGGCCGCGCGCATCACCGCCGGCCTCGGCAGCTCGGCCGGCTTCTTCTACGTCTTTCCGCGCATGCCGCTGGTCGACGCCTATGCGATCTCCTTTGCCGCACCCTTCTTCATGGTCGGGCTGTCGGTGCCGCTGCTCGCCGAGCAGGTCGGCTGGCGGCGCTGGACCGCCGTCGCGGTCGGCTTCGCCGGCGTGATCGTCATGCTCGATCCGCTCGGCATCTCGTTCCACGCCATCTCGCTGGTCGTGCTGGCCGCCACCTTCTGCTACTCGCTGTCGACGGTGCTGGTACGGGCGCTCAGCCGCCACGATTCGGACGCCGCCACGATGTTCTGGTTCTCGGTGGTGTCGAGCGTGGTGTCGCTCGGCCTCGCGGTGCCCGACTGGATCTGGCCGAGCGCCATCGACTGGGTCTGGCTGCTGCTGCTCGGCCTGCTCGGCGGGGTCGCCCAGGTGCTGGTGACGCGAGCCTGGCGGCTGGCGCCGGCCGCCGTCCTGGCGCCGTTCGACTATGCCGGGATCGTGCTGGCGGTGCTGTACGGCTATCTCTGGTTTCGCGAGGAGCCGTCCTGGACGGTCTGGCTCGGCCTGCCGCTGGTGACCGGCTCGGGCCTCTATATCCTCCACCGAGAGCGGGTTCGGGCTCGCCTGCGCGGCCTTGAGGCGCTGGCTTGACCCATTGACGAAACTGGCGCCAATCCACATCTTGAAGGCATGAGCGAGACCCAGTTCAGCGTCAGTCCCACCGCCGCCAAGCGGATCGCCTTCCTGGCGTCCAAGGAGCCGAAACCCGTGATGATGCGGGTCGCCGTGCTCGGCGGCGGCTGCTCGGGCTTTCAGTACAATTTCTCGTTCGAGGAAGAGAAAAACGAGGACGACCTGCTGATCGAGCGCGACGGCGCCGCGGTGGTGGTCGATTCGACCTCGCTCGAGCTGCTCAAGGGCAGCGAGCTCGACTATGTCGAGGAGATGGTGGGCGCTTCCTTCCAGGTGAAGAACCCCAACGCCACCTCGTCCTGCGGCTGCGGCAACTCCTTCAGCGTGTGATCCGGCCGCGATGAAGATCGCGACCTGGAATGTGAATTCCGTCCGCCGACGGACGGGCAACCTCGTCGACTGGCTGAAGAACGCACATCGCCTGATAGGTCCGGCGCAGCGCCTCCGTCGCATCGGCCCGGACATCGTTGGGCACCTTGGTCGACATGCAGGCGCAGGTCTTGGCCATGTCGGTGCCCGGCGAGGCGCCGAGCATGCAGGCGTCGGTAAATGCATCGGCGTGTGCCGCCGTGGCGACGGCAAGCACCGCGATTGAAACGGCGGACCGCAAGACGATAGAAATAGCGCTCATGACGCTCTCCCCCGAAGATAGTACTTTCTAGTCATGAAGATCGCGACCTGGAACGTCAATTCCGTCCGCAAGCGGGCCGGCAATCTCGTCGACTGGCTGAAGGCGGCGCGGCCCGACATCGTCGTGCTCCAGGAGATCAAGGCGCAGGAAGCGCAGTTCCCCCGGCTCGAGGTCGAGGCGGCGGGCTACAAGGTCGAGATCGTCGGCCAAAAGGGCTT
>VBAF01000361.1 GCA_005884705.1 Alphaproteobacteria bacterium | reverse complement strand
CTGGGGCAGCTCGGCGGCCGTCGGATGGCGCAGGTCGGGCAGCTTGTCCTTCAGCTTCGGGTTGGTGCCGCCACTGTCCTCGATGTTGATCAGCACCGGCCGATGCTTCAGCTCGCGATCGGCCTCATGGATGATGGTCGGGTCGAGGCCGATCGATGCCGCGACCATCGTGTCGTCGAGGGAAAGCACGCGGTACCAGGTTTCGAGCACCGGCGCGGTCGCGATCCCGGATATTGCCTCGCGATAGGCGCGTGCGACCGTCTCGGCGAGATCGAGGCGCGTCAGCTTGTCGAATACCTCCAGCGTGGCGACGACAAAGCTGGTGGCCAGCCGCTTGACGTCCCATTCCCACGGCGCGACGGACGTCTCGTCGAAATCGTTGATATCGAAGCTGAGCCGCCGCTCGGGCGTGGCGAAGCCGCCGAAGTTCAGGCAATGGCAGTCGCCCGCCGCCTGCACCAGCAGGCCGTTGGACGGCGTGCCGGCGAGGTCGGCTGCCATCACCGCCGCCGAGCCGCGCAGGAAGGCGAAAGGCGAGGCCTTCATGCGGGCATAGCGCAGCGGCAGCAGGTCCGTCAGACGGCTCTTGCCTTGCTCGACCAGGATGTCGATCGGATCGCGCCGTCCGGCGGCCGCCGTCCAGTCCGCATGGGCGCTCCGCTTGCACGTCTCGCGCAGCGCGCGGCCGAGATTGGCTCTCTGTTGCAGCGGCAGGCCATGGGTCTGCGGCGGCAGGGGATCGATCTCAGCCATGGCCGCTCGATGGCACGAGCTGCAGCAGGTTGTCGACCGTGTCGGCTTCCCCGGCGGGCTTGTCAGTCCGAATGCGATTGATGCGCGGGAAGCGCATCGCCACGCCCGATTTGTGGCGCGTCGAGCGGGCGATGCCGTCGAAGGCGATCTCCAGCACCAGATCGGGCTCGACCTCGCGGACCGGTCCGAACCGATTGGTGGTGTGGTCGCGCACCCATTTGTCGAGCCAGCGCAGCTCCTCGTCGGTGAAGCCGAAATACGCCTTGCCGACCGGCGCCAGCTCGCGCTTTCCCTCGTTGTCGCGCCAACAGCCGAAGGTGAAGTCGGAATAGAACGAGCTGCGCTTGCCGTGGCCGCGCTGGGCGTACATCAGAACGCAGTCGGCGAGGTGTGGGTCGCGCTTCCACTTGAACCATGGGCCCTTGGGCCGGCCCGACAGATAGGGCGAGTCGGCGCGCTTCAGCATCAGGCCCTCGATGCCGTCGCTGCGCACCTCCTCGCGCAACTGAGCGAGATGCGCCCAGTCGGTGAACGGCACCATCGGCGACAGGTCGAAGCGCTGATGCGGTTTCCTGGCCATCCACGCTTCGAGCCGCGCGCGGCGCTCGTCGAACGGCAGCGCGCGCAGATCCACGCCTTCGATCCACAGCGCGTCGTAAAGGCGAACGTGAGCGGGGTGGTCCTTCAGCATCTTGGGCGTCACCATCTTGCGATTAAGCCGCTGCTGCAGGTCGTTGAATGGCGCGATCGCCTCCTCGCGCCGCACCAGCAGCTCGCCGTCGAACACGCCCTCGAAGTCGATCGCCTCGATAATGTCGGGGAAGGCTGCCGAGACGTCCTCGCCGGCGCGGCTGTAAAGCCGCTTGACGCCGTCGGAAGCGGAAACCTGGACGCGGATGCCGTCCCATTTCCATTCGGCGCGGAAGTGTGCCGGATCGAGGGCGTCGAGCTCGGCCCGCTCGATCGGGTTGGCCAGCATCGCCGGCAGGAAGGCGCCGCCCCGGTTCGTGCTCGGCTTCGGCCCTTCCTTCAGCAGCCAGTCGAACAGGGGTCGATAGGGCGGGCTGAGCGCGTGCCACACCTCCTCGACCTCGCTGACCGGCTGGGTGCCGATGTTGGCGACCGCCTGCTTGGCGAGCCGCGCCGAGACGCCGACCCGCAGTGCCCCGGTGAGCAACTTCAACAGCGCCCAGCGGCCGGTGGCGTCGAGCGAATCGAGCCAGCGCTTGAGGATGGCTGGCGTCTGCATCTTGGTGGCGCGCTGCAGGGTCTCGACCACTTCGCCGAGCGCGGGCGGCGGGCCGGCCTCAGGCTTGGTCTCCCAGATCAGGGCCAGGGTCTCGGCGAGGTCGCCGACATAGTCGTGGCTCCAGTGGAACAGCTCGGCGCCGATCTTCTCCTCGCCCAGGCTGCGCAGTATCGCGGGCTTGGCCGCGGCGAAGGAGAGCCCGCCGGTCAGCGCGGCCAACGCCCAGCCCCGGTTAGGGTCGGGCGTCTGGCGCAGGTAGGTCTCGATCAGGCGCAGCTTCGAATTGCGCGCCGGCTGGAAGGACAGCGCGTCCAGCAGCTCCGCGAAGGCCTGCATCAGGGCAGCCCTTTTCCCGGGAAGGTGATGGCGACGTCCATCTTCACGACTCGCCTTCCTCTTCCTCGCGGCCGGCGAGGTGCAGCGCCTCGGCCTCGATCCCGAGTGAGCGGGCCATGTGGACCAGCGCCTCCTCGCGGCCGTGCGTCACCCAGACCTTGGGCGCGCCCACGTCCCTGAGGGTCTGGCAGAGCTCGGACCAGTCGGCATGGTCGGAGATGATCAGCGGCAACTCGGCGCCACGCTGGCGGGCGCGCGCGCGCACGCCCATCCAGCCCGAGGCCATCGCCGGGATCGGCTCGTGGAAGCGGCGCGACCAGCGGTCGGCGATCGCCGAGGGCGGGCAGAGCACGACCGCGCCCTTGAAAGTCTCGAGGATGGCATCAGAGACCAGCGCGATGTCG
>VBAF01000360.1 GCA_005884705.1 Alphaproteobacteria bacterium | reverse complement strand
ATCGATCCAGTAGAAGGAGTTGGCAAGGCCGCCCCAGGTGAGGCTGTCGGCCGAGCGGCGACCGGGGAACGCCGTCGGGTTGATCATGAAGCTCAAGCCCCACTTCATGCCGTCGACGAAGTCGAGGTCGGTGCTCATGTGCGGGAGCTGGCTCTTCAGCGGCCGGCACAGCACGCCCTCGGCCATGTTGTTCTGCGCCATCAGCTTCACGGTCTCGGGCTTCAGGATCGCCCCGCCGCCGATCAGCAGCGCCTGCGTGAACTTGAGGTAATCGCTCACAGTCGAATAGAGCCCGCCGCCACCCATATGGAACTCCGGCGTCTGCGGGATCTCGTGGTCGATCGCCGCGAAGCCTTTGCCGTCGCGCGTGTGCATGCGCGCCTTGCGCAGCCGCTGCGCCGGGCCGATCGCGAAACCCGAATCAGCCATGCCAAGCGGCACGAAGATGCGTTCGGAAAAATAGCGGTCGAGCCGCTGGCCGCTTGCCGCCTCGACCATTTTGCCGGCCCAGTCCATCGAGATGCCGTACTCCCAACGCTCGCCCGGATCGGCGAGCAGCGGCGTGGTCAACGCCGCATTCAGGCACGAACCGATGGCGGGAATGCCCGTGACCTGCCGGTATTTCATGATCTCGGCGTCCCAGGTGTCGTAGCCGAGGCCGGACGTATGGGTCAGCAGACGGCGCAACGTGATCGGCCGCTTGGCCTTACGGATTATGGGCTTGCCCGAAGAGTCGAAGCCCTCGAGCACGCCTTTGGTGCCAAGCTCCGGCACCACGTCCGACGCGAGCGCATCGAGCGAGAGCTTGCCGCGCTCGACGAGCTGCATCGCCGCCGCCGCCGTCACCGCCTTGGTCATCGAAGCGATCCAGATCACCGAATCGGGCTTCAGCCCTCCCGCGCCGCCCTCGAAGATCACACCCTTGTCGGTCGCCGCCGCCGCCGCCGCGCCCGGCACGGCGCCCGCCTCGACGGCGTCCTGCAATACTTTCGCGATATCCATGCTTCCTCCGGTCGGGCCGGAGCCTACGCCAGCCGCGTCGCCTCATCGATCAATTCCTGGGCGGCAATGTCGAGCAGCTCGTCCTCGGCGGTGCCGTCGAGCACCCGCTCCTTGCCGATCTCCAGCAGCACCGGTACCGCGAGCGGCGAGATGCGGTCGAGCCGGCGGTACTCGATGCGGCCCTTGGCCCGGCGCAGCAGCTCGCCCAACCGCTTGATGTCGGCGAGCTGGTGCGCCGCGTCCTGTCGCGTGGCGCGCAGCAGGATGTGGTCGGGCTCGTGCTTGCGCAGCGCGTCATAGATCAGGTCGGAGCTGAAGGTCACCTGGCGGCGCGACTTCTCCTCGCCCGGGAAGCGCCGCTCGATCAACCCGGCGATCACAGCGACATTGCGGAAGGAACGCCGCAGCATGGTCGATTCGTCCATCCAGGCCTCGAGGTCGTCGCCCAGCATATCCTCGTCGAACAGCTTCTCGAGCTGGGCTTTGGTCGGCGGCCTGAGGCCCCAGATGCCGAGCACGTAGTCGGTGGCGACGAAGCCCAGCGGCTTCAGCCCCATGCGCTCCATGCGCCGGGTCAGCAGCATGCCCAGCGTCTGGTGGGCGTTCCTTCCCTCGAAGCAGTAGGCGACGATGAACTGCCGGCTGCCGCGCGGGAATCCCTCGACCAGCAGGTTGTTCGCGTTGGGCAGGCCCGAGCGCCAGCGCTGGATGTCGAGCCACTGGCGCACCTCGGCCGGCAGCCTGGGGTGCTTGGTCGGATCCTGCAGGATGCCGCGCACGCGAGCGGCCAGAAAGGTCGACAGCGGCAGGCGACCGCCGCCATAGGCTGGCACCTTGGGATCGCCGCCGGTCGCGAGCGAGCACTGCGCCACCAGCTCCTTGACGCCCTCGAAGCGCAGCAGGCGGCCGGCGAAGACGAACGTGTCGCCCGGCACCAGCCCCTGGATGAAGGATTCCTCGACCTCGCCCAGCATCGGCCCGCGCTTGAGCTTCACCTTGAGCAGCGGCAGCTCGACAATGGTGCCGACATTCATGCGGAACTGCCGCGCCACCATTGGCGAAGACAGCATCCAGCGGCCACCCGGCAGCTGCTTCAGCCGATGCCACCGCTCGTAAGCGGCCAGCGCATAGCCGCCGGTGGCGACGAAGTCGAAAGTGTCGTCGAAATCCTTCCGCGGCAGGTCGCGATAGGGCTGCGCGCGGCGCACCTCGTGGAAGAAGGCCTCGCGGTCGATCGGCTGGGCGCAGGCCGTGCCGACGATATGCTGCGCCAGCACGTCGAGGCAGGCCGGCCGCGGCGGATCGCCGTCGAGCTCGCGGGCGTCGATCGCCTCCATCGCCGCCAGGGATTCGAGCACCTCGAAGCGGTTGGCCGGCGCGATCATGGCACGGCTCGGCTCGTCGAGCCGGTGGTTGGCGCGGCCGATGCGCTGCATCAGGCGGCTGACGCCCTTGGGCGCGCCCATCTGGATCACCAGGTCGACGTCGCCCCAGTCGATGCCGAGATCGAGCGAGGAGGTCGCCACCACGGCGCGCAGCCTGCCCGCCGCCATCGCCGCTTCGACCTTGCGGCGCTGCTCGACAGCCAGCGAGCCGTGATGCAGGCCGATCGGCAGGTTCTCGTCGTTGATGCGCCAGAGATGGTCGAACACCAGCTCGGCCTGGGCCCGCGTGTTGACGAACACGATCGAGGTCTTGTGCTGGCGGATGATGTTGTAGACCTCGGGAACCGCGTGATGGCCCATGTGACCGCCCCACGGCAGACGCTCGTGGGTGTCGACGATGGTCACCTTGGGCGCAGCCCCCGGCTCGCCCTGCACGATCTCGACCGCCTCGCCGTCGCGCAGGCGCAGGTAATCCGCCAGCACCGGCGGATCCGCGA
>VBAF01000636.1:1893-2264 GCA_005884705.1 Alphaproteobacteria bacterium | reverse complement strand
GACCCGAGATACACCGCCTGCACGTCGGGATTGGCGCGGACCTCGGCCGGCAGACCGCCGGCGATCAGCCGTCCGCGATCGAGCACGATGATGCGGTCGGCCTGGCTGAACACCACGTCCATGTCGTGCTCGGTGAACAGCACGGCGATCTTCTGCGCCCGCGCCAGCCTGGCTGCGAGCTCCATCAGCGCCACCCGTTCGCGCGGCGCCATGCCGGCGGTCGGCTCGTCCATCAAGAGCAGCCGCGGCTGGTTGGCGAGCGCCATGGCGAGCTCGACTCTCTTGAGATCGCCATAGGCCAGCACGCCGCATGCCCGCTCCGCCTGGTCGAGCATGCCGACCTGGTCCAGCAGAGCATCGGCCTCCACCGT
>VBAF01000636.1:1297-1779 GCA_005884705.1 Alphaproteobacteria bacterium | reverse complement strand
GTGATCTGGAAGGTGCGGCCGACGCCCAGCCGCCACACGTCGCGGGGGCTCAAGCCGACGATGTCGCGGCCCTCGAAGCGCACAACGCCGCTGTCGGGCCTGAGCTGGCCGTTCAGCATGTTGAAGCAGGTGCTCTTGCCGGCGCCGTTGGGACCGATCAGCGCCAGCAACTCGCCGGCCGAGACGGCGAAGGCGACGTCCTCGACTGCCTGCACGCCGCCGAAGGCCTTGTGCAGTCCGTCCACCTGCAGCACTGCATTCATGCCGGCCGCCGGCGCGCGTAAAGCGCCTTGAGGCCGCCGACCAGCCCCTGCGGGAAGACGACGACGATCAGCAGGATCATCAGGCCGAGCGCGGCGCGCCAATAATCGGTCTCGCGGGCCAGCGTATCGCGCAGCCAGGTGAAGATCGCCGCGCCGACGATCGGACCGGTCAGGGTCTCGACGCCGCCCAGCAACACCATCACCAGCCCGTCGGTCGAT
>VBAF01000636.1:526-1287 GCA_005884705.1 Alphaproteobacteria bacterium | reverse complement strand
ATCGCCGACGGCGAGATGCTGCCCTTGGAGAAGGCGTAGACGGCGCCGGCCAGGCCCGCCAGGGCGCCCACCAGGACGAAGGCCATCCACTGGTAGGCGCGCAGGTCGATGCCGATCGCCTCGGCGCGCAGCGGCGAATCGCGGCCGGCGCGCAGCACGTAGCCGAATGGCGAGAACAGGGCGCGCCACAGCAACGCGATGCCCGCGCCGCACAGCACCAGGGTGAGCCAGTAATAGGCGGGCTTGCCACTCAGCCACATCGAGGGCCAGACGCCGACCAGGCCGTTGCTGCCGGCCGTCAGCTCGTCCCACTGGAAGACGATCGACCAGGAGATTTGCGCGAAGGCGAGCGTCAGCATGGCGAGATAGACGCCCGACAGCCGCACGCAGAACCAGCCATAGACGATGGCGAACAAGCCGGCGACGAACGGCGCCAGCACCAGCGCCAGCTCCATCGGCAGGCCAGCCTTCTTGAACAACAGCGCGCCGGCATAGGCACCGAGCCCGAAATAGGCGGCATGGCCGAACGACACCATGCCGGCCGGCCCCATGATGAAGTGCAGGCTGACGGCGAACAGGGCGTAGCAGGCGATGTCGGTCAACAGCACGGTGACGTAGCGATCGGTCACCAACGGCACGATCAGGAACAAGGCGAGCCACGCCGCGATCGCCCAGCGTCGCGGCGGCTGCAAGGGCGGCGCGGCCTCGCCAACGGCACGCGCCATCGCCGGTGGCCGGCCGAGCAGGCCGTAGGGCCGCAT
>VBAF01000636.1:0-492 GCA_005884705.1 Alphaproteobacteria bacterium | reverse complement strand
GGCGACGCCGATCAGGATGGCCGCGAGGAAGGCGCCGCCCAGGCTGCCGAGGCCGCCCACCACCGTCACGACAAAGGCGTCGGCAATGACCGTCAGGTCGAGATCGAGATTGGCCGGCTCGCGCGGGATCTGCAGCGCGCCGCCCAGCCCCGCCAGCACCGAGCCGACGAAGAAGACCGAGGTAAAAAGCTTGGCCTGGTCGACACCGAGCGCGCCCACCATCTCGCGGTCCTGGGTCGCCGCCCGGACCAGCGCGCCCCAGCGCGTGCGCACCAGCAGCAGCCACATCAGGCCCAGCACGACGGGCCCGATCGCGATCAGCAAGAGATCGTAGATCGGGATGCGCTTGCCCAGGATCTCGACCGCCAGGGTGAGGCCGGGCGCGCGCGGGCCGACCAGATCCTCCGATCCCCAGGCGGCGAGGGCCGCATCCTTGATCACCAGCACGACGGCGAAGGTGGCGAGAAGCTGGAACAGCTCGGGCGCGCGATA
>VBAF01000359.1 GCA_005884705.1 Alphaproteobacteria bacterium | reverse complement strand
TTGTGCTCGAGGATCGCCTGCAGGCCCTTGTCGGTCAGGATGATGAAGACGATCTCGCTCACCTTGCCGCCGACCTGCAGGCCGACGCTGCCCGAGCCCATGCCGTAGAAGGCGGGATAGCTCCAGTCGCCGGGCGCGGTGCGAGTCAGCAGCACGCCGCGGCCGCCGGCGGCACCGATGATGAAGCCGCCCTGCACCAGCTCGGGGATGATCAACACGGCACGCGCCTTGGGCATCAGCTTGAGCGTGTCGGGGTAGTCCTTGCCGCTCAGCACCTTGCGGGCGGTGCTGAGGCTCTGGTCGACCAGCGACTGGCGCTTGGCGTCGGCCCAGGCGACCGAAGGGGCAACGGTCGGCAGGAGAAGGGCGGCCGCGGTTCCGGCCAGCACGGTTCGGCGATCGAGCATCGTTTTCGGCTCCTTTTTGGATCGCGACCGACGCCGGGGAAGCGCTTGGGGCCGCGACAGGCGAATCATAGCACGGTTCAGGGCGATTTTGAGGCCGGCCGGTCCTTCAGGACGAGCGCAAGCCCGGCGGTCATCATAATGACTCGGTCGGCGCGCTCGGCCATGCGCATGTTGAGCCGGCCCTGGGCGTCGCGGAAGGCGCGACCGAGCGACGTGTCCGGCACGATCCCGAGCCCGACCTCGTTGCTCACCAGCACCACCGGCACCGCGAGGCCCTCGAGCGCACCCACCAGCGCGTCGGTCGCCTCGTCGACATCGCCGCCGCCCAGCATGACGTTGGACAGCCACAGGGTCAGGCAATCGACCAGCACCGGCCGGCCGTGCGCTGCCGCGGCGGCGAGCGCCGCCTCGAGCTGCAGCGGCTCCTCGATCGTTTTCCAGTTGGAGCCGCGGCGCGTGCGATGGACGGCGATGCGGGTCGCCATCTCGACGTCGCCCGCCTGGGCGGTGGCGATATAGACCGCCGGCTGCGGCGCCGCGCCGTGCAGGCTCTGCGTGACCAGCTTCTCGGCGTGCGTGCTCTTGCCCGAGCGCGCGCCGCCCAGCACCAGGGTGACCGGCGGCAGCGGAAACGCCCGGACATGCTCCATCAGGCGGGGCGTGCGCGGACCAGCCAGCAGGCGCCGGCGAGCTTCACGCCGTCGGCCGTCGCATAGGGCTTCAGTGCCTCGCCGATCGCGGCCTTCGCCTGGACGACCTGCTCGGGCGCCGCGTCCTTGAACGCCCGCGCCAGCGGCCCGAACTCGCCGATGCGCTCGAGCACGTCGGCGACGTCCTTGCCCTGGTTCAGCATCAGGTCGACCGGCTCGATCGACAGGCCAACGAAGCCCGCCTCGCTCAGGATGCGCTCGACTCGCGCGCGGTCGCCGAAGGCATACTGGCCCGGATCCTCCGGTCCCGGCCGCTCCATCGGCGGCAGGTGCGGCTGCGCCGCGCGCATCGGCACCGCGCCCCACGGATTTTCCGACGGCGGGCGCCAGCACAGGAAGACCAGCCGACCCGCGGGCTTGAGCGCCCGTCGGATATTCTGGAAGGCCGCGACCGGGTCGGCGAAGAACATCACGCCGAAGCGCGAGAAGACCAGGTCGAACGCCTGTGCCTCGAACCGATGGCGCGCCGCGTCGCCGACCTCGAAGCTCGCGTTGGCAAGCTTTTGCGCCCGCGCCGCACCGATCAGCGGCTCGGAGATGTCGACGCCGAGCACATGGCCGCTGGCGCCGACCGCCTTGGCGAGCTCCGCCGTGGTGCCGCCGGTGCCGCAGCCGACATCGAGCACGCGCTCGCCCGCCTGGGCGTTGGCGGCCTTCAGCACGACCTCGCTGAAGCCCGCGATGCCGCGCTGGATGCGCTCGTAGGCGGCGAGCCACATCTTGCCGCCCGGACCGTTCCAGTAGGCCGCCTGCTCGGCCGCGAGCTCCTGCGTGCTCTTCATGCTCTGCTCCCGCCATGTGCGATCACGATCTGGCGCGGCATGTAGTTGGTGAAGGCGACCTTCCAGGCATGCGCCGGATCGGCGAATTCAAAATGCTCGATCAGCGTGATCGACACGTTGTCGATCTCGAACCGCACCGCGGCCTCGGGATGCATGTTGAAGGCATGCGCGAGGGCCGCGCGGATCGTGCCGCCATGCGCCGTCGCCACGATGTCGCGGCCGCGATCCTTGTCGTTCAGCCGCTCGATCGAGCGCACGGTGCGCTGGCGCAGGTCGTTGAAGCTCTCGCCGCCGGGCGGCCGGAACTCCGGCGGTGCCAGCCAGAACAGATGGCCGTTGCCCGGCTTCTCCGAGATCTCGGCATAGGTCAGGCCCTGCCATTCGCCGAACGACTGCTCGGCCAGATCGGGATCGATCACCACCTCGCCGAACTCCGCCCCGGCACGGCCGAGATGCTCGGCCGTCTTGCGCGCGCGCAACAGGTTCGAGGAGTACCAGACCGCGCCCCTGGGCAGGAGCGCCGCCTGGTGCTTGAACAGCGCCTCGTTGCTGACGTCGCAGTCCTTGTCGGACTGGCCGTAGCAGCGGCCTTCCGGATTGGGCACCGGGGCGTGACGCACCCACCACCAACGCGTCACCGCTCCCGTGTTCTTGGGCGCCAGCGCCATGACAACTCCTTTTGATTTAGTGCGACAGCAACAGCGCGGCGACGATCAGGAAAGCGATCTCGGCCTTCTGCTGCACGGCGCCCAACGTGTCGCCGGTATAGCCGCCGATGCGCTGGGCGATCCAGCGCGACGCGAACCACGCCGCCGCAATCGCCGCGGCCGGCGCCAGGAGGGCGACGAAGAAGCCCTTGCCGAGCAGCAGCAGGAAGGCGAGCGCCGCGCCGATCGCGATCGTGAGCCAGACGTCGTTGTCGGTCGGCTTGCCGGCCTGCGCGCCCAGGCCGTCGGCATGGACCGGCGCATAGGCGAGCAGCGGATAGGCCAGCACCGCGCGCGACAGCGCATGCGCGCCGATCAGCACCACCAGGCCGGTCGAGCCGGAGAACTGCGCGAGGCACGCCACCTTCACCAGCACGGTGAGCGCCAGCGCCAGCACGCCGAAAGTGCCGTTGCGGCTGTCGCGCATGATCTCCAGCCGCCGCGGCGGCTCCAGCGCATGCGGCCCCAGCCCGTCGGCGGTGTCGGCCAGCCCGTCTTCGTGCAGGGCGCGTGTGATCAGCACCGCCGCGCCGACCGCCAGCACGGCGGCGAGCCAGCCGGGCCCGGCGATGCTGCGCACCACCGCGAACACCAGCCCGGCGGCCAGACCGACGGCGGCGCCGATGAACGGCAGCACCGGCAGCACGTCGGCCAGCGGCCAGCGCGGCGCACCGGTCTCGAACCGGACGCCGGTGAAGAAGGTCGCCTGCTCCTTGAACGCCTGCAGCCAGTCGTCGAAGGAGGACGGCCGCGCACCGGGGGAGCGACTGTCGAAGTCGTTGGGGCTGGTCATGGTGGGGCAAATATAGGATGGTCCGCGCCCGCGATGAACGCCCCATCCGCTCCAACGCCGACTTTCGAGGAAATGCGGCGGATCCTGCGCGATCTGCCGGGACCC
>VBAF01000358.1 GCA_005884705.1 Alphaproteobacteria bacterium | reverse complement strand
CCGGCTACAAGCTCAAGCTCAATTCCTACGATCTCGGCGTCGACATCGAGCTCGCCGACGCCGTCCAGCGGCTGCGCTTCGAGCATCCCGAGATCGGCGCCGTGGTGATCAGGAGCCAGCGCGACCGCGTCTTCTGCTCCGGCGCCAACATCAACATGCTTGGCCTCTCCACGCACGACCACAAGGTCAATTTCTGCAAGTTCACCAACGAGACGCGCCTGGCCATCGAGGACGCGACCGAGCATTCGGACCAGACCTACATCTGCTCGATCAACGGCATCGCCGCCGGCGGCGGCTACGAGCTGGCGCTCGCCTGCGACCAGATCCTGCTGGCCGACGTTGCCCGAGCTGCCGCTGCTCGCCGTGCTGCCCGGAACCGGTGGTCTCACGCGACTCGTGGACAAACGCCTGGTGCGGCGCGATCACGCCGACTTCTTCTGCACCACCGCCGAGGGCATGCGCGGCAAGCGCGCGCAGCAATGGCGGCTGGTCGACAGGCTGATCCCGCCCAGCAAGCTCGCCGACGAGACGAAGAAGATCGCTGAGGAGGTTGCGGCCAATTCGAAGCGACCGAAGGGGGCCAAGGGCATCGCCCTGCCCGATCTCGAGCGCGCCCTCGACGGCGACACCTTTCGTTACCCGCATCTCACGGTCGAGATCGACCGTGAGCGGCGCGCGGCGCACTTCCGCGTCAATGGTCCCTCCTCCACCGCGCCGGCCGATGCCGCGGCCGTCCATGCGCAGGGCGCCGCCTTCTGGCCGCTGGCGCTCGCGCGCGCACTCGACGACGCGATGATGCATCTGCGGCTGAACGAGACCGAGATCGGCACCTGGGTGCTGCAGAGCCAGGGCGATGCGGCGCTGGTCGAAGCCTACGATGCGCTGCTCGCCAAGGAATCAGCGAACTGGCTGGTGCGCGAGAAAGCGCACCCTGAAGCGGCTCGACGTTTCCTCGCGCAGCCTGATCGCGCTGGTCGAGCCGGGCTCGTGCTTCGCCGGCACGCTGTTCGAACTGGTGCTGGCCGCGGACCGCTCCTACATGGTGGACGGCGTGTTCGAGGGATCGAACCTGCCGGCCGCGGCGATCAAGCTGACCGACATGAACTTCGGTCCCTATCCGATGGGCAACGGCCTGACGCGGCTCGGCACGCGCTTCCTCAGCGATCCCAAGCATGTCGAGACGCTGAAAGAGGAGATCGGCGAGGCGATCGACGCCGAAACCGCCGACACACTCGGCCTGGTCACCTTCACGCCCGACGACATCGACTGGGAAGACGAGGTTCGCTTGGTCCTCGAGGAGCGCGCCGGCTTCTCGCCCGACGGGCTGATCGGCCTGGAGCAGAACCTGCGCTTCGCCGGGCCCGAGACCATGGAGACCAAGATCTTCGCGCGGCTGTCGGCCTGGCAAAACTGGATCTTCCAGCGTCCCAACGCCTCCGGGCCGGAGGGCGCGCTGAAACTCTACGGCACCGGCAAGCAAGCCAAGTACGACCGGAAACGCGCCTGAGCGTGATAGGCGTAAGGAGGCAAACATGGCGATCGACTACACCCAGCGCATCCCCAACAACGTCGACCTCTCCAGTGATCGCCGCCTGCAGCGCGCGCTCGAGAACTGGCAGCCGCGCTTCCTCGACTGGTGGAAGGACATGGGGCCGGACGGCGCGATGAACTACGACGTCTACCTGCGCACCGCGATCTCGGCCGAGGCCAACGGCTGGGCCAACTTCGGCTACGTCAAGATGCCGGACTATCGCTGGGGCATCTTCCTCGCCGGCCAGGATCCCAACCGGGTGATTGCCTACGGCGACAACAAGGGCAAGCCCGCCTGGCAGGAAGTGCCGGGCGAGCTGCGTTCGACCCTGCGCCGGCTGATCGTCACCCAGGGCGACACCGAGCCCGCGTCGGTCGAGCAGCAGCGCCTGCTCGGCAAGACCGCGCCCTCGCTCTACGACCTGCGCAACCTGTTCCAGATCAATTGCGAGGAAGGCCGGCATCTCTGGGCCATGGTCTACCTGCTGCACGCCTATTTCGGCCGCGACGGCCGCGAGGAGGCGGAGATGCTGCTGGAGCGCCATTCCGGCGATCCCGACAAGCCGCGCATCCTGGGCGCCTTCAACGAGCAGACGCCGGACTGGCTGAGCTTCTTCATGTTCACCTACTTCACCGACCGCGACGGCAAGTACCAGCTCGCCTCGCTCGCGGAGTCAGGCTTCGATCCGCTGGCGCGCTCCTGCCGCTTCATGCTGATCGAGGAGGCGCACCACATGTTCGTGGGCGAATCGGGCGTGCAGCGCATCGTCCAGCGCACCTGCGAGCTGATGAAGGAGCACAAGACCGACGACGTGCGCAGCCTCGGCGCGATCGACCTGCCGACCATCCAGAAGTACCTCAACTTCCACTTCTCGGTGTCGCTCGACCTATTCGGCCAGGAGGCGTCGACCAACGCCGCCAACTACTTCACGATGGGCGTCAAGGGGCGTTACCTCGAGACACGCATCGAGGACGATCACTTGCTGACCGGCGGCAGCTTCGACATCGACACGGTCGAGGACGGCCGCATCGTGCGCAAGACCGTGCCGGCGCTGTCGGCGCTGAACGAGCGCCTGCGCAACGACTATGTCGAGGATTGCGCCAAGGGCCTGCTGCGCTGGAACAAGGTGATCGAGCAGGCCGGGATCGACTTCGAGCTCAAGCTGCCGCATCGCGCCTTCAACCGCCGCATCGGCGCCTTCTCCGAGCTGCACGTCTCGCCCGACGGCAAGCCGATCAGCGAGGCCGACTGGAAAGCCAACGCGAGCAAGTGGCTGCCGACCGACGAGGACCGCGCCTACGTCACCTCGCTGATGGGCAAGGCCGTCATCGAGCCGGGCAAGTTCGCCAACTGGATCGCCCCGCCCCAGCGCGGCATCAACAACCAGCCGGCCGATTTCGAATACGTGCGGTTCAATTGAGCGGCGGCATCTCCCTCCACGTCTTTGACGTCTCGCGCGGCGTGCCGGCGGACGGCCTGCGGGTCGAGATCAAGGGGCCGGACGGCGCCACCCTGCTGGATGCGCGCACGACGCCGCAAGGCACGCTCGACTGCCTGTCCCCTGCCACGGGCACCTACGAGGCGATCTTCCATATCGGCGACTGGTTCCGGGCGCGCGGCGTCAAGGTGCCGTCGCCGGCCTTTCTCGAGGTCGTGCCGTTTCGCTTCGGGATCGCCGATACCGCGCAGCACTATCACCTGCCGCTCAAGATGACGCCGTGGGGCTTTTCACTTTTCCGTGGCGGTGCCTGATGCGCGGCACGACGATTGCCTAATCTGCGCTGCAACGGGGGAGAAATCGATGATGGCACGCAGACTTGTACTGGCCTTGGCGATGGCGCTGGCAACCGCCGGCAGCGCCTCGGCGCAGCAATGGCCCACCCGGCCGGTCAAGATCGTCGTCACCTTTCCGCCCGGCGGCGCGTCCGATGCGGCAGCGCGGGTGATCTCGGGTCCCTTGGCGGACAAGCTCGGCCAGACCGTCGTTGTCGACAACAAGCCGGGCGGCGGCACGACGATCGGCGCCAATGCCGTGCTGCAGGCCAAGGACGACCACACCCTGATGCTCTCCAACAGCGCGCCGCTCTCGATCGCGCCCTACCTGTTCGACAAGCCGCCCTATGATCCGCTGAAGGACTTCGTGCACGTGGCCTATATCGGCTCGGTCGCCAATGCCTTCGTCGTGCGGCCCGAAGTGCCAGCCAAGACCATGCCCGAGCTGATCCAGTGGATCAAAGGCCAGGGCAAGGTCGTGCCCTTCGGCTCGGGCGGCCAGGGCTCGATCGGCCACATCATCGGCGAGATGTTCAAGGCCGAGCTCGGCCTCAGCATGGAGCATATCGGCTATCGCGGCGCCGCGCCGATGTTCCAGGACATGATGGCGGGCCAGCTCGACTTCGCCGTCGTCACGCTTACCGAAGTGCTGCCACTCGCCAAGGATGGCAAGCTGCGCATGATCGCACTCACCTCGACCCAGAAGGCGGCGAGCGCACCGGACGTGCCGCTGGTCACCGAGCTCGGGTACCCCAAGCTGGTGGCCGAGAATTTCGTCGGCCTCTCCGCCGCCCAGGGCTTCCCGCCGGCGGCGCAGGCGCGGCTGCACAAGGCGATGGCCGAGGTCCTGGCGGACCCCAGGATCGTCGAGCGGCTGGGCGAGCTGGGCTTCGCCACCAAGCCGATGACATCCGAGGAATTCACCGCCTTCGTTGCGGCCCAGGTCAAAACTTTCCAGGCCCCGGTGAAGGCATCAGGCGCTAAACTGTAAGCAAGCAAGTAAAAAGACAGCGGAGGAACATGCAGGGCATCGACTTCGGCCCGGACCACAAGGTCCGGCTGCCCCAGCGCTTCAACGTCGCGGTGCCGTTCATCGACCGCCACGTCGCGGACGGTCGCGGCGCCAAGGCAGCGATCCGCACCGTGCACGGCGAGTGCTCGCGCGAGGGCTCAAGCCCGGAGACCGGCTGTTGATGGTGGTGAAGGACTGCCCGGCGTTCTTCTATCTGTTCTGGGGCGCGATCAAGGCCGGCATCGTGCCGGTGCCGCCCAACACGCTGCTGCGCGCCGCCGACTACGCCTACATGTTCGAGGATTCCGGCTGCGGGCTGGTCGTCTATTCGACCGAGTACGCCGGCGAGATCGAGCCGGCGCTGAAGCAGTTCCCGGTCAAGGCGCTGACCGTCGACGCGTTCCTGTCCGAGATGGCGAAGGCTTCGACCGCACTCGAGGCACGTCTCGCGTCGCCGACCGACGACTGCTTCTGGCTCTACTCCTCGGGCTCGACCGGCCGGCCCAAGGGCGCCGTGCATGCTCATCGCGACATGGTGGTGACCAGCGAGCTCTACGGCGTGCGCGTGCTGGGCGTCGGCGACAACGACATCTCCTACTCGGCAGCCAAGCTGTTCTTCGCCTACGGGCTCGGCAATGCCATGACTTTCCCGCTGTGGACCGGCAGCACCGCCATCCTCGACGACCGCCGGCCGACGCCGGACATCACCTTCGAAAACCTCGAGAGGTTCAAGCCGACGCTCTATTTCGGCATTCCGACCCTCTACGCCGCGCTCCTGGTGGCGCTCGACGCCAAGCCGCGCCGGCTCGACAGCCTGCGCGCCTGCGTCTCGGCCGGCGAGCCCCTGCCGGCCGACATTTTTCGCCGCTGGAAGGAGAAGACCGGCACGGTGATCCTGGACGGCATCGGCTCGACCGAGTGCCTGCATATCTTCATCGGCAACCGGCTCGACGACTATCGCCCGGGCACCAGCGGCAAGCCGGTGCCGGGCTGCAAGGCGAGGATCCTCGACCCTGACGGCAAGCCGGTGACGCAAGGCGAGAGCGGCGCACTGTGGATCCGCGCCGAGTCGGCCGCCAAGTACTACTGGAACAAGCCCGAGAAGACCGCCGAGACCATGGTCGACGGCTGGCTCAACACCGGCGACACCTATCGCGAGGATCCCGACGGCTACCTGGTCTACGAGGGCCGCAACGACGACATGATGAAGGTCGGCGGCATCTGGTGCTCGCCGATCGAGATCGAGAGTTGCCTGATCACTCATCCGGCGGTGCTCGAGGCGGCCGTGGTGGCACAGGCCGATGCCGACCAGCTGATCAAGCCCAAGGCGATCGTGGTGCTGAAGCAGGCCGGCGGCGCCAATGCCGGCGGGAGTCCGGCGCTCACCGAGGAGCTGACCGCGCTCTGCAAGAAGAGCCTTGCCCCCTACAAGTACCCGCGCTGGATCGAATACGTGGCCGAGCTGCCCAAGACGGCGACCGGCAAGATCCAGCGCTTCAAATTGAGGGCATGATCGGGCTCCGAGCGGCTGTGTCATCCCGAGCGCAGCGAGGGATCTATAAATGGCCGCATAGATCCCTCGCTGCGCTCGGGATGACACGCTGCTCGGGATGACAGCCAACGCGTTTTCGGCTTCTATACAGACCAAGTGAAACAGGGAGTGGGGCTCATGACGAGCAGATTGTTTGGGACCGCAACAGTCGCCGCGTTGGCGCTGGCGCTGCAGCCGGCCTGGGCGCAGGACAGCGTCAAGATCGGCTTCGTCAGCACCTTCTCGGGCTCGCAGGCGGCGATCGGCGAGGACATGCGCCGCTCGGTCGACCTCGCCGTCGAGCATCTCGGCGGCAAGATGGGCGGCAAGAAGATCGAGATCGTCTACGAGGACGACCAGTTCAAGCCCGACGTCGGCAAGGCGCGCTCGGAGAAGCTGGTCCAGCAGGACAAGGTCAACTTCATCGCCGGCTACATCTGGTCGAACGTGCTGCTCGCCTCGCTCAAGACCGTGACCGACGAGGGCGACACCATCCTGATCTCGGCCAATGCCGGCCCGTCGCAGATCGCCGGCGAACTGTGCAACAAGAACTACTTCTCGACCTCGTGGCAGAACGACCAGACGCCGATGGCGATGGGCGAATACCTCAACAGCAAGGGCGCCAAGAGCCTCTACGTGGTCGGTCCCAACTATGCCGCCGGCAAGGACATGCTGGCCGGCGTCAAGCGCACCTACAAGGGCAAGCTGGTCGGCGAGGACTACAC
>VBAF01000011.1:13657-16548 GCA_005884705.1 Alphaproteobacteria bacterium | reverse complement strand
CGCCTGGGGATCGATCGGCGATCTCGACACAGCGCGACAGAATTTGCCGTGAACGCGACAGCAACCGCTGGGGAAGCCGGGGAGGAGTTCACGCGACGTTCGTTCGGCGATGCGCTACGACTCGACGCCGACATGATGGCGCTCGGCGCGCGCCTTCGCGGCTATGCGACGACCAGCGGCATGGCGCCATTGGCGATCGTCGCCTCGACGTCCGAGAGCTTCGAGCGTGCCCAGCTCTTCGCGGCGCTCGCCGAGGCGCGCCGGCCGATCAAGATCTTCCGGGAACTGCACGAGGCGTGGCAGTGGCTGGACGCGCAGGCGCCCAGCCCCTAGCCGTCCTCAGTTGCGCATGAAGCCTTCGAGCTCGCCTTCCGCCCAGGCCAGCGTCTTCTCCAGCGGCTCGCCGCGGAAGTAGCGCACCGCCATCTGGGTCTGCGTTGCCTGGGTGTAGATCCGCTCGGCGATGCCGTGCGGTGCCGGCGCGCCGGCAACCGACAGGATCTGGTGATTGTACGGGTTCGGGTAGTGATAGAGGGTGCCCTTGGGCGGCCCCTCCTCCTGCCACACCTTGAAAGTGGTGAACTTCTCGAACGACGGCAGGTCATAGCCGCCCGAGGCCACCACCATGCTCTCCACGACCGGTTCGGTGGACAGGTGCCGCAGCAGGCTCTTGGCCGCCGACTGGTTCTTGCTGAAGTTCCAGATGCTCCAGAAGTAGGGCACGAACGGCGCGAACCGCCCCTTGGGGCCCTGGGCGAAGCCGTGCGTCCAGCACTGCTCGGCGACCTTGGGCGCGTCGCGCTTGGCGACCGCCCAGGCGCTCGGCGGATTCATGATCAGCGAGGCCTGGCCCGAGACCAGGTACTTGTTGTTCGAGGCGTCGTCCCACGCCGCCACCTCGGGCGGCAGGAAGGCCATCAGCTTCTTGTAGAACTCGAGCGCCTGGCGCACCTGATCGCTCTTGACGGTGACGTCGCCCTTTTCGTTGACGAGCATCGCGCCGAAGCCGTGGAAGATCGCGCCGGCGGTGTCGACATTATCGGCCGTCGTGCCGAGGCCGATGCCGAACGGGTGGCCGCCCTTCTGGCAGGCCTCGGCCGCCTTCAGGAACGTGTCGTAGGTCCAGTCGTCGGCCTTGGGGGCTGAGCCGGCCGGATACATCGCCTGCACGTCGATGTTGGCATATTGCTTCATGTAATCGATGCGCGAGCACGGGCCCTTGATCTGGCTGCCGACGGTCGCCGGCACGCCGATCCACTTGCCCTTGATCTTGCCGAGATACTCGACGGTGGCGTTGACCTTGCCGTTGTCCTTGATGAGGTCGGCCATCACGTCGTCGAGCGGCGTCAGGATCTCGGCATAGCGCGACGGCAGCCAGGTCGACAGGGCGAGGATGTCGTGGCCCGACTTGGCTTGCGATTCGGCGGCGCCGGTCAGCAGCAGCTTGTTGCCCTGCGAGGTGATGAAGTCGATCGCGACCTCGACCTTCTCCTTCTCGGCCCACGCCCGCACGGCTTTCTCGGTGGCGGCGTTGGCGCCCGGCACCCAGTGGTCCCAGAAGCCCATCGACAGCTTGCCCGCGGCATGGGCGCCGCGCACGAACGGAGCGCCGACCATCGCGGACGCCAGAACGGTGCCGGCCATCACGCGCCGGCGCGAAATCTTCCTCGAAACCATGCCACCTACTCCCTGCTACCGACCCTCGAATGGAGCCTTGCCCGACAGGCTAGGCAGGGATTCGTTGCAGACGCAATGACATTCCAAACAACGGTAACCGCCAGTTAACCATGGCGCGCCCTCAACGGCGGGCGTTCGCCGGTCGCGCCACGACGTCGGCGCCCTCGAGACGAGGCTATATAGTGGCGGCATGACCCTGCAGCGCGCCGCCTTGTGGACCGTCGTCATCGCCGCGACGATGTATCTGCTCGTCGCCGGCCGCAGCCTGCTGCTGCCGTTCGTGCTTAGCCTCACCCTCTGGTACATGGTCGATTCGCTGGCCGACGCCTTCGAATGGCCACGCATCGGCCGGCTGCGCCTGCCGCGGCCGCTCGCGCTGCTGGCGGCGTTCCTGGCGATGGGCGGCTTGATGTGGATCCTCGGCCGCACCATCAGCCACAATGTCAGCGCCGTCGCGGCCGCCGCCCCGGCCTACGAGGGCCGCCTGCAGCGCCTGATGGACAGCGGCGCGGCGATGGTCGGCATCGAGCACGTGCCGACCTTGGGCGAGTTGTTCGACCGCATCAGCCTGGCCGACACGCTGGCCGGCATCGCGGCTGCCGCCGCCTCGGTGGTGAGCGTGACCGGCATCGTGCTGATCTATGCCGGCTTCCTGTTCGTCGAGCAGGTTCAGTTCCGCCGCAAGCTCGCGATCCTGCTCGGCGGCGGGCCGCACCAGGCGCGCGTGCGCTCGGTGCTCGAGCAGATCGACCACGACATCCGGGTCTATGTGCGCATCAAGACGACGCTCGCCACCGTCACTTCGGCGCTCGCCTACACGGTGATGGCGTGGGTCGGCGTCGACTTCGCCGGCTTCTGGGCGGTCATGGTGTTCTTCTTCTATTTCATCCCGACCGTCGGCTCGATCCTGGCGATCGCCGCGCCCGCGCTGCTCACCCTGGTGCAGTTCGACCATCTGACGCCGTTCCTGATCGTGCTGCTGGTGATCGGCACCATCCAGATCGTCGCCGCCAACGTCGTCGAGCCCGCCATCATGGGCCGCTCGCTCAACCTGTCGCCGCTGGTGGTGATCGTCTCGCTGATGGTGTGGGGCACGATCTGGGGCGTCGTCGGCATGTTCCTGTGCGTGCCGATCATGGTGGTGCTGCTGATCGTGTTCGCCCATTTCGAGACCACCCGGCCGGTCGCGATCCTGCTGTCGGCCGACGGCCGCA
>VBAF01000011.1:0-13652 GCA_005884705.1 Alphaproteobacteria bacterium | reverse complement strand
CAGCGCCGATCAGGGCTCGGCCGACGGATCGGCCCGTAGCACCAGCACGTTGTCCTCGCGGCTGATGCGCAGGAAGGGCATGCCGTCCGGCATCGGCTCGGCGAACTCGCGCACCAGCTCGCCGAACAGCCGGACATAGAGCCGGCGCTCGACCGCGTCCGGCTCGAGCGCCAAGCGCACCGGCTCGTTCCAGTCGAGCGCGCGCACGCCGCTCAGCACTGCCTTCTCCTGCGGCTGGTCACGGACCAGCGTCGCCTCGAAGCGGCCGATCGTGGCGGTGCGCGCGCCGGCGGTCACCGGCTTGGCGCTGACCACCAGGCAGGCCTGCTCGGGCCCCTCGTCGGCGGCGAACTCCACCGTGCCGCCGTTCAGGGTCGGATCGTTGACGTCGTCCAACCAGCCCAGCCGCTCGACGATCACCACGCGGCGCTGCTGCTTGTCGAAGCGCCAGCCGGCCGGCGCGTCGAAGCAGCGGCGCAGTGCGCGCGTTTCGCCCGCCGCCGCCCGCACCATGATCTCCGGCGACAGAAGGGTGTTGGACTCCGGCACCGTCCAGCGCAGCTTCTGATCGAGCGCCAGCGATCCCGGCTGGTCGGGCAGGACAAGGAACGGCAGCTCGAACGCGACCAGCCGCCCGCCGCGGCGCAGGGCGAGCAGGCTGCTCACCAGTTGGGCGCGGTTCGCATCGGTCCCGAAGGCCTCGCGCGGGACCGAGAAGTGCAGTCGCTCGGGCGAAACCCGCGCCTCGCCGCGCCAGGCGCCGACGGCCAGGGTCGCCGGCGCGTCGGTGCCGAGCCGCAGCCCGACGATCTCGATCTCGACCGGCGGGTCGACGTCGGCCGCCGGCACGAAGCCCGGAACGTAGCGCACTACCGTCGCGCCGGGCTCGGGCGCACGCGGCGCGGCCGGCCGGAAGCGAAAGTCGGCCTCTGCCGGCGGCACCGGCGGCGCGGACGGCACGAGCGCGACCTCGCCGCCGCCGCGGCGCGGCGGCACGACGCGCGGCGTGACCAGCAGCACCAGCGGCTGGTCGTCGCCGGCCAGCGCCTCGAGCGCCTTGGCGGCGCGATCCGATGCCGTGCGCAGCAATGCGTTCGGGCCCTGGCCAGGACGCGCCAGCGCCTGCTTCAAGGCGTCATTCAGGGCGATGAGGGCGGCAAAGGCCTGCCGGCGCCCTACCGGCAGCTCGTCGAGCGCGCGGCCGCTGGAGCCCTCGCGCGCCGACAGCGCATCGGTCAGCAGGCCCGCGACACGCAGCGGCGTCAGCAGCGCCACGCGGGCCGCACCGTCGGCGCGGGCCTGCAGGGCGCTGCGCTCGCCGCGCAGCTGAACCAGCCGCTCGTCGACCGCCGGCTCGCCGGCGCGCGCAACCGGGGCGCACGCGAGCAGCGCCGCCAGCAGGACGAGAACGGAGCGCACGGCCCCTCAGTAGGAGAACAGCACCGGCAGCGGCGAATGCAGGATGAGGTGCCGCGTCATGCCGCCGAAGATCATTTGGCGCAGCCGGCTCTGCGTGTAGGCGCCCTTGACGATCAGGTCGCAGCCGCCGGCGATCGCGGTGTCGACGATCGTCTGGCCCGCGGTGCGCGTGCCCGGCTTGACGTGCTGGCTGGTCACGTTGAGGCCGTGGCTGCGCAGCGACTCGGCGATCTCCGCCGCGCTCGGTCCCGGCACCATGGCGCCGTCGACGCTCAGCACGTCGATCGATTCGGCACGGCCCATCACCGGCATGGCGAGCGAGATCGCGCGCGCGCTCTCGGTCGAGCCGTTCCAAGCGAACAGGATCTTCTTGCCGACCATGCCGCCGAAGCGCGCCGGCACGACCAGCACCGGCCGGCCCGAATCGAACAGTGCCGTCTCGAACACGCTCTCCGGCATCTTGGGCAGCGCGCCGGGCTGGGGCATCACGATCAGGTCGTAGGCGCGGCCGATGATGCCGATCGCGGTCGGGCCGCTGTCGTCGGCGGCGCGCCATTCGGCGCTGAGCCCCGCGGCCCTCGCTTCGAAGGTCTGCTTGACGGCGGCGACCCTCTGGCGCTCCTCGGCGTCCTCGGCGAGCCCGCCGCCGATCGGCGCGCCCATGCCGGCGTCGGCCCATGCCATGCTCATCACGCCGTAGGATGGCGGCTCCAGTCCCACCAGCTTCGCCCCGAACGTCTGGGCGAGCCTAGCCGCCAGTTCGAACGCAGACGGGTCTTCCGCCGTCCAGGCCATTGTCAGAATTGACTTCATGACATGCCTCTCCCTGTTTCGAGGCACGATAACAAGGCCCGGGCCATGATGCACATGATACAATCAGATTCTTGTAACAGTCTTTGTAATCAATATGTTAGGGACACTATCTCAGTGTTTCGTTGAGATTGGGCATATTTCAGAAGCCCAGCGTTCCTGTCCGGCCCGCCGCCTTGGCCCCAGAACCAAGCGGCAGACCGAGCAAAGCGCAGAGCCCGGCAATGTTTTTTCTTTTGGAGATTCACATGCTGTCCATTTTCCGTCGTCTGATGAAGAACGAGCGCGGCGCCACCGCCATCGAGTACACCCTGATTGCTTCGCTGATCGCGGTCGCGGCTATCGCCGCCATGACGAGCGTCGGCACCAAGGTCAACGGCGTGCTCAGCAACGTCGCGAGCAACATGAACTAACCGACCGAACGGTCGAGAAGCGGGCGGTCCGGCGACGGGCCGCCCGTTTTGTTTGTCCGGACGGCGGCGACAAACTTTACCAACGATACAGGCAACCCATGCTCATCAAGTACAGTTCGTTGGCCCTCCTGGTCGCCCTGGCCGCCGTCACCGTCCTGGCCGAGTTGCCCAATCCCTAGAGCGGTTTCCGATCAGTTGGAAGCGCTCGCGCTTCCAACTGATCGGAAACGCGCGCACTGGTGATACTGGTTACACAGGGCATATTCCGTCCGACTGATGCCAGCCGGACGGAATATGCTCTAGCCGATTGCCGCACCGCTCGGCACGATCCAGGCGAAGCGGTCCGACAGCGCCGCCAGGGTGATGCGGTTGATCGAGGCGGCATCGACCGTGGCCCCGCCGGTCGCGTCGGGCAGGTCGCGCGTCGCCACCGTGTCCGCCGCGACCGTCGACATGAAGCCGTGGTCGGTCGCCGAGCGCACCGTCGCCGACACGCACATATGGGTCATGAAGCCGCCGACGATCAGGTTCTTGCGGCCGGTCGAGCCGAGATGCTTGGCGAGCTCGGTGCCGGCGAAGGCGTTGGGCAAGCCCTTGTCGACGATCACCTCGCCGGCGCGCGGCGTCAGGATCTGCACGATCTCGTAGCCGCTCGACGCGGGATTGAAGGCCTTACCCTTGCTGACATGGCGCACATGCACGATCGGCGCGCCGGCGACACGCGCTTTCTCGAGCAGCCCGGCGAGCGCCGCGACGGCCGGCCCGACGCCGCTCAGCGGAAGCAGCCCGTCGGTGTACTCGCGCTGGGCATCGATGATCAGCAACACGCCATCGGCCATCGTCGCCGGAGTCGGAGTCATTCCCGACATCTGCAGCATGGTCATCGCCATGATCCTACCCCCTACCCGCCTACGGTTGTGAAACACTGGGCGCCATCAACGCCGAAGATTTTCCATTTGGCAAGTTTCATGGCGCCCGCGCAATCAAACCTGCATCGACGCGGCAGCTTGACGCGCGTCGGGCGCTCACCGAGTGTCCGCGGCCATGAAGGCGATTATCGTCGGCGCCGGCGTCATGGGCGCGAGCACCGCCTGGGGCCTGGCGCGCGAGGGCCATCACGTCGACCTGTTCGAGCAGGCGGCGCTGCCCAACCCGCTCGCTTCGTCGATCGACGAGCATCGCCTGATCCGCCATCCCTACGGCGACCATGCAGGCTATGCACGCATGATCGATCCGGCCTTCGCCGCCTGGGATCTGTTGTGGGGCGACCTCGGTTGCAAGCTCTATGCAGCGACCGGTACGCTCGCCCTGACAGGCAACGGCGCCGACTGGGCCGAGCGCTCGGCTCGGACGCTGGCGGCGATCGGCCGGCCGATGACCGAACTCACGATCGGCGAACTGCGCCGCCGCTTCCCGCTGCTCGATGCACGCGGCGTCGAGCGCGCCTTCTGGCTCGATACCGGCGGCGTGCTGTTCGCGCAGGACATCGTGGCGACGCTGGCGCGGCATCTCGGGAAGCAGCCGAACGTGCGCCTGCACGCCAACACGCGAGTCGGCGCGGTCGATCCCGAGCACGGCCGCGTCACCACCGCTGACGGCACGACGCATGAGGCCGACATCGTCGTGGTTGCAGCCGGCGCCTGGGTCGGCCGTCTGCTGCCACACACCGCCGCGCGCCTCGTGCCGTCGCGCCAGATCGTCATCTACTTCCGCCTGCCCGAGGACCAGTGCGCGGTCTGGGCCAAGGGGCCGATGATCATCGAGAAGACCGGCGATGTCGGCCTCTATCTGGTGCCGCCGATGGAAGGCCGCGGCTTCAAGGTCGGCGACCACGAGTTCAGCCGTGCCGGCGATCCCGACACCGGCCGGGAAGCGCGCGAGGAGGAAATCCAGCCCTTGCTCGAGCGCTGCCGCAACCTGTTCAAGGGCTTCGACGCCTGGCGCACCGACCGGCTCAAGGTCTGCTTCTATACCGTGACCGAGGACGAGCGCTTCGTGGTCGAGAAGACCGGCGCGAAGGGCTGGGTGATGTCGCCCTGCTCGGGCCACGGCTTCAAGTTCGGCGCGCTGATGGGTCTCGAGCTCGCGCGCACCATTGCATCCGAACGCGACCCCCTCCAGCATGCGCGCTGGGCGGCGGGGCTGGAAGGTGAGTAGGACATGACGAACGACAAGAAGAAAAAGAACGACAAGCCCACCGGCAAACCGCCCACGGGAATGAGGCAGGGCCTCGCCACCTACGGAGATGCCGGCTTCTCGCTGTTCCTGCGCAAGGCCTTCCTCAAGGCCGGCGGCTATACCGACGACGCGCTCGACCGGCCGATCGTCGGCATCACCAACACCTTCAGCGACTACAATCCCTGCCACGGCAACGTGCCCGACCTGATCGAGGCGGTGAAGCGCGGCGTGATGCTGGCCGGCGCCATGCCGATGGTGTTCCCGACCGTGTCGATCCACGAGAGCTTCTCGCATCCCACGTCGATGTTCCTGCGCAACCTGATGGCGATGGACACCGAGGAAATGGTACGCGCCCAGCCGATGGACTCGGTCGTGCTGATCGGCGGCTGCGACAAGACCTTGCCGGCCCAGCTGATGGCCGCCGCGAGCGTCGACCGCCCCGCCATCGTGCTGCCGGTCGGCCCGATGCTGGTCGGCCATTTCAACGGCGAGGTGCTGGGCGCCTGCACCGACTGCCGCCGCCTGTGGGGCCAGTATCGCGCCGGCACCTTCTCCGCGGCCGACATCGACAAGGTGAGCGAGCGACTGGCGCCGACCAAGGGCACCTGCATGGTCATGGGCACCGCCAGCACCATGGGCTGCATCGTCGAGACCCTGGGCATGGGCCTGCCGGGCTCGGGCTCGATCCCCGCCACCCATTCCGACCGGCTGCGGGTCGCCGAGGCGACCGGCAAGCGCGCCGCCGAGATGGCGGTGACGGGCGGCCCCCGGCCCAGCGAGATCATGACCAGGGCCGCGTTCAGGAATGCGCTGACCGTGCTGCAGGCGATCGGCGGCTCGACCAATGCGCTGGTTCACCTCACCGCGGTGGCGCGCCGGCTCGGCATCCAGATCGAACTCGAGGAGTTTGATCAGATCGGCCGCACCGCGCCGGTTCTGGTCGACCTCAAGCCCTCGGGCGACCATTACATGGAGCATTTCCACTGGGCCGGCGGCAACTCGCGGCTGATGAAGGAAATCCGCGGCCTGCTCGACGAGACGGCCAAGACCGTGGCGGGCAAGAGCCTCAAGGACGTGATCGACGCGGCCGAGATCGTGCCCAACCAGACCGTGATCCGCACGATCGCCAATCCGATCAAGCCGACCGGCGGCATGGCGGTGCTGCGCGGCAACCTCGCGCCGCGCGGTGCGGTGATCAAGCATGCGGCGGCAACGCCCGCCTTGATGACGCATACCGGCCGCGCCGTGGTGTTCAACTCTCTGGAGGACCTCGCCGAGCGCGGCGACGATCCCGATCTCGACGTCAAGGCCGACGACATCCTGGTGCTGCGCAACGCGGGCCCCAAGGGCGCGCCGGGCATGCCGGAGGCGGGCTCCTTCCCGATACCGATGAAGCTCGCGCGGGCGGGCGTGAAGGACATGATCCGCATCTCCGACGCGCGCATGAGCGGCACGGCGTTCGGCACCATCGTGTTGCACGTCTCGCCCGAGGCGGCGGTCGGCGGGCCGTTGGCGCTGGTCAAGACCGGCGACCGCATCACCCTCGACGTGCCCAACCGCAAGCTCGAGCTCTTGGTCCCGCTCGAGGAGCTGGAGAAGCGCAAGAAGGCGTGGGCTCCGCCGCCGGCGCATCCGGGCAGCGACCGCGGCTATAGCGGCCTGTTCCACCGCACGGTGCTGCAGGCCGACGAAGGCGTCGACTTCGACTTCCTGGGACCGGCGAAAAAGTGAGGCGGCCAGCGGCGGCTTCGGGCTCGACGACCTGACGCGCTTTCTCAGGACGGGACTACTTGGCGGCGGGTTTTACGGACGTCAATTCCAGGACGATGACCTTGCTGAAGTCGCGCCAGTCGGGAAAGCTTTCCTTGACCGAATAGGCCAGTGCGGGCGTCCACCAGTGGATATTCCGGGCAGTCGAGCCTGCCTTGACCTCCTCGACGCGAAAGGCATCGAACGTGCCGGCCGGAACCGTGACCTTTTCATAGGCGGCGACGACCAGGGTGATGGTTGACGTGTAGCTCTTGCCATCGCGGCCGATGACGGTGACGGAGTTCGTCGTCGTGTTGCCGACCTTGAGCGGCCAGAGCGACTTCAGGTCAAGGCCGCCGGCGAAGGACTCGCCTTGTGCGTCGACCGATCTGACCAGCCCCCAGTGAACGCGCAGCGCCTCGGTCTTGCCATCCGAAATACTGCTGACCAGGCAGACATTGCCGTCCTGCCCGGTCACCGTGTTGATCCTCTCGACAGGGCCAGCCTTGTAGGTGAATTGGGTGCCGCCGGTCGGGCATTTGAACTCCGCGGTCTGCGCCGAGGCCGCGCCCGCGACTACCGTAGCCATAATGGCAGCGGCGACAGTGCATTTCATGGACCGGAACTCCCCAGTTAACGCGAGGACTAAGCTACCGAGGCTGGCTCGAGTCAAACGCCCAAAAGTCACGCAGCTCTCTCGGCAGTTGGAGGACAGCGGCAGGCGGGCTAGAAGACCCGCGTGCCGGATACCAAGCTCCCGCGCGTGTCGGTCGTCGTCACGTGCTTCAACTGCCCGGACTATGTCGGCGACGCCATTCGCTCGGTCGCCTGCCAGACCTTCCGCGACTTCGACTGCGTGATTGTCGACGACGCCTCGACCGACACTTCCGCCGCCGCCGTCCAGCAGATGCTGGACGAGCTCGCCGATCCGCGCTTCCGGCTGATTCGCCTCGCCAAGAATGTCGGCCAGACCGGCGCGACGCGGCGCGGGCTGGCGACGGTCCAGACGCCGTTCGTCTGCTTCCTCGATTCCGACGATCTGTGGAACGACGACTTCCTCGAGCGACACGTCGCGGCGCACCTCAACGAGAGCTATGCGGTGGGCTTCACCGCCTGCAACGCCCGCCTGATCGACGGCCAGGGCGCGGTGATCGCGGGCGGCGTCTACTGGTTCGGCAGGGACCGCGCCGTCGCCGACCGCGGCCGCGCCTTTGCCCCGATCGATCCGGCGCGGGTGCCCAAGCTCGATACAGCCAACGGCACGGCCGGGTGGCGCCGTCAGACGCCCTATCGCCTCTACACCAAGCGGGTCGTGCACTGGGTATGGGTCAGCACCTCATCGATGATGTTCCGCCGCTCGCTGATCGACCTCGTCTTCCCGCCCGACGACGAGACCTTCCGCCTGCACATGGATTTCTACGTCGTGGTGATGGCCCAGATGGTGGCGGGCTCGCTACTGATCGACGAGCCGCTCTATGCCTACCGCCTGCACGGCCGCAACGGCGCCGCCGACAACCCGGTACTCGGCGGCCGCCTGCACTTGTCGGCCCGCAACTGGGGCGACACCCATGACCGGATGCTCGACCGCATGCTGGCCGCGATGGTTTCCGGCCGCGAGCGGTTCGTCACGGCGCTGGGCGAAAAACAGTACCGGCGGATGTTGCTTCGTATGCGAGCTGCGCAGGCTAATGCACTGATTGCATGGGTCTTTATCCTCCGAAGCTGGTTGATCTAAAAGATTTGATCAGCCATGCTGACAAAAGGCCTGCCCCAATGGGCCGATTGCAGGGGTTGTTGCGACAGAGGGTGAGGCTGCTCGGCTTGCTGGCCGTCTGCAGCGGCTTAGGCGTTTGTGTCCTGGCCGCGCCGCCGGTGCATGCCCAAGTGACACCGGCTGCGGGGGCGGCCACGGGCGAACTGGACCGGCAATACGACGAGGCCTTCCAGGAGATGCTGAAGCAGCCCGCCAATCTCGACGTGCTGTTCAAGTTCGCCACGGTCGCCAGCCAGACCGGCGACCTCGAGGGGGCGATCTCGGCGCTCGAGCGCATGCTGCTGGTCAATGCCGACCTGCCACGGGTGCGGCTCGAACTCGGCGTGCTCTATTTCCGGCTGAAATCCTACGAGGTTGCCCGCACCTATCTCGAAGGCGCGCTCAAGTCGCCCAACGTGCCGGCCGAGGTGCGCGCCCGCGCCGAGCAGTTCCTCGCCCAGATCGCGAGCCAGCAGAAGCGCTCGCGCTTTGCCGGCGAGGTGTTCCAGGGCTTCCGCTACCAGTCGAACGCCAACCTGGGCCCCGCGACCTCGACCGTGCGGCTGTTCGGCCAGGCGGCCAACCTCAACCAGCAGGCGGTGGGCTCGCCGGACTGGGGCTCCGTGACCACGCTCACGTTGCGCCACTTCTACGATCTCGGCACCCAGGACAAGGCGACGCTGGAATCAAACTTCACCGGCTACATCAACCGCCAGTTCACGCAATCCCAGGCCAACGTCTCGCTGATCGACTTGACGACGGGTCCGCGGTTCCAGGTCTTCGACGGCACCTTCGAGGACATGACGGTCAAGCCGGTCGTCGCGTTGGGCGCGATCTGGGTCAACGACACGTCCTACTATGCGAGCTACGGCGGCGGCCTGGAAGTGAACACCCTACTCAGCGACCGGCTGCGCAACGTCTCGACCGCGATCTGGCGCAAGCAAGACCACCCCGATACCAGCTACCTGCCGACCAACAGCCTGTTCACGGGCACCGAATACACCTTCAACACGATCTTCCCGTTCCAGCTCACGCCGATGGTCGGGCTGTTCGCCAGCGGCAGCGCCCAGCGCTACCAGACCGAGCAGGCGCCGTGGCAGAGCTACGGCCTGTGGGGGTTCGGCGGCGGCATGAGCTTCCGCTTTCCCGATCCGGTGCTCAAGACCGGCCTGCCCTGGACCATCAGCCTGACCGGCAGCATGCAGTGGTGGCACTACGATGCGCCCGACGTCGTGGTCGATCCGACGGAATACCGGACCCAGCAGGACCTGATCCTCAATCTCACCGTCACGATTCCGTTCGACGAGCGAACGACCCTCACCCTGACCGGCGGCCGCTTCGTGCGGCAGGCCTCGATCAGCAATTACGCGTTCGAAAACAACAATGTGATGTTCGGTATCAGCTGGCGCTTTTGACGGCCCGGGAGGCCCCCATGACGACGAGCGCGGCCGGACGGCCGATACGCCGGCGAAACCAGCGTTACCGCGGCACTCTGGCGCGCCGGGCTGCGCCGCGCTAGAACTGGCCATATATATACTGGATCGATGCCGCGTCGGCTGCACGCGCGGGATGGCGGCGGCGACAGCCCGATACCCTGCCTCGACCGTTCTCGGGAGATCTCGATGGCCAAGAATAGTGCTGCCAGCTCGTCTCTTCTTCGAGCCGCCCTTCTTCGGGTCGGATTGGCGGGAGTTGCGAGCCTGGCCCTGTCCGGGGCGGGGGCCTGGGCCAAGGTCGGCGTCACCTCGGCGACCGACGGCGATCCGCTCGGCAAGCCGCCGCAGCAGAACGAGCGCGTGCTGCGCATCGGCATCGACATCCAGGCCGACGAGGTGGTGACGACCAGCGCCACCGACCGCGCTCATCTGGTGTTCCTCGACGGCACCTCGCTGACCGTCGGGCCCGATGCGCGGGTGGTGATCGACAAGTTCGTCTACGATCCCGTCACCAAGAAGGGCGAGCTGTCGCTGACCGCCGGCAAGGGCGTGTTCCGCCTGGTCGGCGGCAAGATCAGCAAGACCAGCGCCATCACCGTGACGACGCCGTCCAGCACCATCGGCATTCGCGGCGGCATCACCATCTGGTCATCGTTCAACGGCAGGACGACCGCCAATTTCATCTTCGGCAACAGCATGACCGTGACCGGCGGCGGCCAGACCCAGACCGCGACGCGTCCGGGCAGCCAGGTGATCGTCAACACCGGCGCGCCGCCCAGCCTGCCCAGCCTGCTGCCGCCCGGCGGGCTGCTCAACGACATGGCCCAGCTCGAGACCGGCAAGAGCGATCCTGCGGGGAGCAGTCAGGGCACCGGCGGCGTCGCCAATCAGAACTCGGGCCAGCCCTTCATCGTGCCGCCCACCAATACGAATCCGACCGGCAGCACGCAGCAGGCGACGACCAACGCTGTCAGCGGCGGCAACGGCCAAAGCCAAACGGACAACGCCAAGCCGCCCAGCAACAATCCGGCTCCGTCGCCGCTGCCCAAGACGACGCAGACGCTGAATGGCTATGCCAGCGGCCTGATCGTCAACACGACCGGCGGCGGCTCCAGCCTGGTATCGACCAGCGCCGCGCCGTCCTCGACGACGCGGTTGCCGGCGGTGCTGCTCAGCCAGCCGGGTGATCTGGTGATCTCGACCAATGCCGAAACCAGTCAGGTCAAGGGCAAGATCACCATCCGCACGATCGACGCCATCATCCCGGTCGCGACCACCTTGCAGCTCGGCACGCTGGCCAACAACGCCAACAACTTCTTCACCGACGATAGCCATTACGCCATGACGACGACCGACGATCCCAACCGGAAGTCGAAGGTTCAGGTGCTGGGCCGCAGCTTCAGCATCCAGGACAACAGCGCGCTGGTGAGCAACGCGGTGAACGTCGCCAGCTCGACGCCCGTCCTGGTGACCGGGACGCCGGGCGCCTGTACCTGCGAGTTCATGAGCTATGGCTGGTGGCAGACCAGCATCACCTACACGGGCAGCTATCGCGCCGGCCAGACCGACACGATCAACGCCGCGCCCTACATCGCCGGCACCCTGGCCAGCAGCATCCAGATGCCGCAGACCGGCAGCGCCCGGTTCCTACAGCAGCACGTGGAGCTTCCAGAATCGCATCGGCAGCTTCAACGGCGCGTTCGACGGTCGGACTCATTCCGGCGGGATCATCGCCACGCCGGGCAGCGGCGGGGTCTCCTTCGTCGGCGCCACGGTCGGCACGGGCGGCCTGATCGGCACGGTGAGCGGCTCGTTCTTCAGCGCGCCGGGCGACGCCGCCAAGTATCAGGCCGGCGCCTTCGCGATCGGCCAGAACAGCTCGATCTACAAGGCGTCCGGCGTGTTCGCCGGCCAGCGCTAGCGACCGATCGAGCGCGCGATGAAGTCGGCGATGGCGCCGACGTCGTCGCGGGCGAACCACGGTGGCCCGTCCGGCGGCCGCCGGTCCGAGGCAATGGCGACGATGTTGTGGATGGCCGCGTCCATTGGCGGCGATTCGGCGGCGCGGACCTCGATCTTGGGATGCGGCTCGCGCTTGTAGCCCTCGACCAGCACCAGATCGGCCGGCGCCAGCCGCGCCAGCACCTCGGCGAGCGCCGCCTCCCCCCGCTCGCGCACGATCGCGTAGCGCTGCCCCGTCACCAGCCCGTCACCAGCGCGACCTCGGCCGCGCCGGCGGCGCGATGGCGGAAGGAATCGGTGCCTGGCGTGTCGATGTCGGCGGCGTGATGGGCGTGCTTGACGGTCGCCACCGTCCAGCCGCGGCGCACGAACTCCGCGACCAGCCGCTCGGTCAGCGTGGTCTTGCCGGCGTTCTTCCAGCCGGTGACGCCGAAGACCGGATTCACGCCTCGATCCGCTCGCCGTGGGCGTAGACGGTCAGCCGGTTGTCGCGCACGAAGGCGACCAGCGCGAGCCCCGCCTGCTCCGCCGTCTCGATGGCGAGCGAGGTCGGCGCCGAGACCGCGGCGATCGCCGCGGCGTCGATCGCGGCCGCCTTCTGCACCATCTCGTAGGAGCAGCGGCTGGTGACGACGACGAAGCCGCCATCACCGCCGCGGTCCCTTCCTGCCAGCGCGCCGGCGAGCTTGTCGAGCGCGTTGTGGCGGCCGACATCCTCGCGCACCGCCAGCAACGTTCCGTTCGCCGCCGCCCAGCCGGCGGCATGGGTGGCGCCGTTCAGCCGGTTGATGCGCTGCTCGCCCGGCAGCGCCGCCATCGCGCGCGTGATCGCCGCGTGCGACACCTTGGCCGTCGCCCGCGTCGCCGGCACCGGACGCAGCGCCGCGTCGAGACTGTCGACGCCGCACAGGCCGCAGCCGGTGCGGCCGGCCAGGCTGCGCCGGCGCTCCTGCAGCGCCGCCATGCGTTGGTTGGCGATGCGCAACTGGACCTCGATGCCGCGCCCGCCAAATTGGGCCCGACGGTCCTCGACCTCGATGTCGTAGATCTCCGACGGACTCTCGACGAGGTGCTCGGTCAGCGTGAAGCCGCGGGCGAAATCCTCGAGGTCGCAGGGCGTGGCCATCATCACGGCGTGGCTGATGCCGTTGTAGACCAGCGCCACCGCGACCTCCTCGGCGACCACCTCATCGCGCAGCTCGGCGCCGGCGGCGGTGAGCCGCCGGGCCTGCAGGTGGATCGAGCCGCCGCCGTCCACGGTCAATTCTGCCCTAGGGTGCCGGCCGCAGCGTCACCGCGGCGATGCCCGCCGCAACGTTGAGCCCGGTGCTGCCTTCGACGCTGACCGGCTGCAAGGTGATCTGCTTGCTGGAGCCGCCGAGCAGCACGTTGGCACCGACGCCGAGGCCGACCGTCGCGCTCGCGGTGGCGCCGCCATAGTCACCGGCCAGGGCGCCCCGCGCGACCGAGCCCGGCGCGAAGACCAGCCAGACCATCTGCGCTTCCTTGGTGAAGCCGATGTCGATGCCGTATTTGTTGATCGTGCCGACATAGCGCTCGCCGACGCCGTCGGTGCGCGCCAGCAGGCAGTCGATCGCCTTGGAGGAGCCGAACACGAAGCCCATGCCGCCCGAGACGTGGCATTGCAGCGAGCCGACGTTGACACCGGACGCGCCCGCGGCGGGCGCCGTGCCCGGCGCTGCGGTTTGCGCCAGCGAGGCAGCGGACAGCGCCGCCAGGGCGGCCGTGCCGAGAAGAGTGATTAAAGCGCGCTGCATGGTCTGCTCCTTGTTCTCCGCTCGGGAAAATCGGCGGAAGGATGAGGGGGACGGACAACCCTAGCATAAGGCCTTGCCCAGCCACCATTTTCGGAAAGGGTTGGCAAACTCGATCTCCCGGCAGCCCAGCGGGCGCCGGGTGGGGTCAGGAACC
>VBAF01000365.1 GCA_005884705.1 Alphaproteobacteria bacterium | reverse complement strand
ATGGGCGATCACCACGGTGGTGCGGCCGCGGCTCACCTCTTCCAGCGAGCGCTGGATCTCCTGCTCGGTGCGCGTGTCGAGCGCGCTGGTCGCCTCGTCGAACAACAGGATGCGGGGGTTCTTGAGGATGGTGCGCGCGATCGCCACCCGCTGCTTCTCGCCGCCCGAGAGCTTGAGCCCGCGCTCGCCCACCGTCGTCTCGTAGCCGAGCGGCAGCGCCATGATGAAATCGTGGATGCGCGCCAGCCTGGCCGCCTGCTCGACTTCGGCGCGCGTGCAGTCGGGCCGACCGTAGCAGATGTTGTAGTAGATCGTGTCGTTGAACAGCACGGTGTCCTGCGGCACCACGCCGATCGCCGCGCGCAGGCTCTGCTGCGTCACCTCGCGGATGTCCTGGCCGTCGATCCGCACGCTGCCGCCGGCGACGTCGTAGAAGCGGAACAGGATGCGCGACACGGTCGACTTGCCGGCGCCGCTCGAGCCGACGATCGCCACGGTGTTGCCCGGCGCGACGCGAAAGCTGACATCGTGCAGGATCGGCCGCGCCGGCTCGTAGTGGAAATCGACATGGTCGAACACGATCTCGCCGCCGCTCACCTGCAAGGCCGGGGCGCCGGGCTTGTCGGCAATCTCGGCCGGGATGCCGAGCAGGCCGAACATCTTCTCCATGCTGACCAGCGCGTTCCTGATCTCGCGGTAGGCGAAGCCCAGCATGTTGAGCGGCATGTAGAGCTGGATCAGGAAGGTGTTGACCGCCACGAAGTCGCCCAGCGTCATGTGGCCCTGGGCGACGCCGGCCCCCGCCATCACCATCACCGAGATCAGGCCGACCGAGATGATCGCGCCCTGGCCGATGTTGAGCAGCGACAGCGTGCGGCTGGAGCGAATGGCGGCGATCTCGTAGCGCCGGCGGCCGACGTCGTAGCGCCGCGCTTCGTGCGGCTCGTTGCCGAAATACTTGACCGTCTCGTAGTTCAGCAGGCTGTCGATCGCCTTGGCGTTGGCGTCGGTGTCGGCGTCGTTCATGCGGCGCACGAACTTGATGCGCCATTCCGACAGCGTGACCGAGAACACGATGTAGGCCGCGACCACGCCCAGGGTGACCGCGGTGAAGCGCCAGTCGTAGAGGTTCCACAGGATGGCGCCGACCAGGGCGATCTCGAACAGGGTCGGCAGGATGTTGAAGGTCGTGAAGCGGATGAGGAACTCCATCCCCTGGGTCCCGCGTTCGATCACCCGGCTCAGGCCGCCGGTCTGACGCTCGAGGTGGAAACGGAGGCTCAGGCGGTGGAGATGGTCGAACACTTCGAGGGCGAGATTGCGGATCGCCCGCTGGGAGACCGGCGCGAACACCGCGTCCCGCACCTCGCCGAACGCCTGGGCCAGCACGCGGGCAAAGCCGTAGGCTGCGATCAGCGCGACCGGCACCACCACCGCCTGCGCCGCCTTGTCGCCCAGCGCGTCGACGGCGTGCTTGTAGAGGATCGGCACGTAGACGTTGGTGAGCTTGGCCAGGACAAGCAGCACAAGACCTGCGACCACGCGGACGCGCAGGGTGGTTTCGCCCTTTGGCCACAAATGTCGGCCTAGGATCGACAGCGCGGCCCACGAACGGTCGAGGCTGATGCTGGGAGGGCGGTCGTTGACCGGGGGTGACATGGGCCTGTTTTGGCTCTGAAGGTGGGGTGGCGGCGGGGGCGTGCGCCTTCTATCGTGCCCGCCGGGCCGGGGTAAGTCCCCCTGTGGAGCGGTATTTCATGAGTTTTCGTAGGGCCTTCGTCGGTGCTGTCTTGTGCTGCGCTGCACCCAACGCAGCGTCGGCCCAGGCGACGCGTCAGATCGAGGGCGCCTACGAGATCTCGTTCGCGGGCTTCAGCGGCTTTCGCATCGACTTCACCGCCAAGTACACCGGCAGCCAGTACGAGATCGACAGCCACACCTTCAAGGAAGGACTGCTGAAGGCGGTCACGCTGCACTACGAGGGCCGCAACAAGGCGTGGGGCGGCTTCCTGCCCAACGGAGCGCAGCCCAATGCCGGCTCGCTGTCGCTGGCGGTCGGCAGCAAGACGCGTACCTGGCTGGCGCAGTATGGGGCGGGCGGCCTGATCAGCGAAGCCCACAATCCGGAATGGAAGCCGACGCCGCAGCAGACGATCCCGCAGGACAAGCGGCTGGCCTCGCTCGATCCCTTGTCCGCCGCCATCTCGGTCGGCGCGGCGGGCGACGCGGCCTGCGATCGCACCGTGCCGTCGAACGACGGCAAGCGGCGCATCGACATCATCCTGAAGAAGATCCGCACCGACTCGCCGCAAGCCGCCGGCGTGCCCGACGCCAAGGGCGATCTCCTGGTCTGCGACATCTACACCAAGCGGATCGCCGGCGAGTTCGACGACGCACCGCAGGAGGCCGAGAGCGAGCGCGAGCGGCCGATGCGCCTGTGGCTCGCCCGCATGGACGACACGCCGTACCGCTATCCCACCAAGCTCGAGGCCAGCACCGGCTTCGGCACCATCCGCGGCCGCCTGCTCTATTTCCGCGAGACGATGAAGTAGGAACCGGACCGCCGTCCAGAACCGTCCCCGCCCTGCAGGTGACGGCGACGTGCGCCTAGATCATGGGCGCCGCAGGACGCATCTGAAGCCGACATGGCTGGTCGATGTGTCGACCGGCTCGGCGTGACGCGCCGCCGGCCGATAGCGCCGGCAGTAGTTGGGCGCGCAGAGATGCGAGCCGCCCTTCAGGACCCTGCGCGGAATCCGGATCGCCGGCTGGCGCGGATCGTCTCGGGAATACAGCAGGCCTTGGTCGCGTCGGCGCTGTGCTTCGGCGAATACCAGTCCGCCGTCCACTCCCAGACATTGCCGATCATGTCGAACACGCCGTAGCCGTTGGCGGGGAAGCTGCGCACCGGCGACGTGCGGGCAAAGCCGTCCGTCTGCAGGTTCTCGACCGGGAAGTCGCCCTGCCATGTGTTGGCCATATGGCGGCCGCCCGGCGTGAAGTCGTCGCCCCAGGCGAACTCGGCGCCATCGAGGCCGCCGCGCGCGGCGAACTCCCATTCGGCCTCGGTCGGCAGCTCCCTGCCGACCCATCGCGCGTAGGCCTCGGCGTCCTTGTAGGCGATCTGCAAGACCGGGTGGTCATCCAGCCCGCCGATATGGCTGCCGCGCCCGTAGGGGCGCCGCCAGGTGGCGCCGAAGGTGAAGCGCCACCATTGGCTCCAGTCGCCCAGATCGACCGGCTTGCGGGGCGGCGTGAAGACGAGGCCGCCCGCCTTCAGCATGCCGGGCTTGGCGCCCGGATAGTCCTTGGGATCTGGATCGATCTCGGCCCAGGTGACATAGCCCGTGGCCTTCACGAAGGCGCGGAACTGCGCATTGGTGACCGGCGTCGTATCGATCCAGAACGGATCGACCGTGACGCGATGCGACGGCGCTTCCTCCGGATAGTGCCTGTCCGATCCCATGCCGAACGTGCCGCCGGGAATGCGGGTCATGCCGGCGACATCGGGTGCGGCTATTGCGACTTGGCCGACCATTTGCAGCCGAGATTGTTGCCGCGCACCGAAAGGCTCTTGGTCGCGCCGAGATCGGCGGTGTAGTCGAGCCGCTCGCCGGAAAGTTCGAAGGCCGTGTGATAGACGTCCTGCCCCACCGGATCCATGCGCGACCGAATGCCACCGGGAGAGATGAGTTCGACGACATCGCCCGACATGGTGACGGTGAATGGGCGATCGAACGACGGGCCGAGCGCCAGGCAAGCGGTCATGTTCGCGGGATCGGCCGCCAGCTGGAAGGTCAGGGTGGCATCGGCGGCGAGCGCCGCAGCCGGCGCGATGGTCGTCGACAGCAGGAGCAGGGCGGGGCGCATCATTTTCTCTCGAACGGATAGATGACTTTCCAGTCGGCCTTCATGTCGACCACGGTCCATTTGCGTTGGAGCGCCTCGTCCCATGCCTTGTCGAGCTTGCCGACCCGGCTTTGGCGATCATAGGCGAATTCGCGCTCGGCGTCGGTGTGATGGACAAGCCCCATGAAGCGCAGTCCGGCCCCACCCGCCGCGTATTGCAGCATCTGCAGATCGCCGTCGGAATTGCCGAAGGCGAGGACGGGGCGGCGGCCGATAAATCGGTTGATGCCGACCGGCTTGCCCGGTCCGTCGTCGATGAACTCGACCTTGGGCTCCTTCACCAGCACCGACTTGCCGTCGCGCAACTCATACTTCACCACGCCGGATGAACCCACCACTTGCTCCGGCGGGATGCCATACACCTTTTCCGTCCACGGCCGCATGAACTCGATGCCACCGCCGGAGACGATGAAGGTCTTGAACTGATTGGCGCGCAGCAACCCAATCAGCTCGAGCATCGGCTGATAGACCAGCTCGGTGTAGGGTCGATTGAAGCGCGGATGGCGCGCGGTTGCGACCCAGTCTTCGACGGTCTTGGCGAATTCCTCGACGGTCATGCCGGTGTGGGTGGCCATAATGATCTCGAGCATGGCCTTCTCGCCGCCGGCGAACAGTGCGGCCATGTCGCCCGCCAGCACCGACTTGAAGGGTTCACGCTCCTTCCATTCCGGATGCTGCGACGCCAGCGCCTTCACCCGGTCGATGGCGAAGGCGAACTGGAAATAGATCGGCTGCTCGCTCCACAGCGTGCCGTCATTGTCGAACACGGCGATGCGCTCGAGAACCGGCACGAAGTCGGCGCCGCCAGCCGTGGTCGCGCGCATGACGAAGTCGAGGATCGACCGCTTGGCCGCGCCGTCGTTCCAGGACGGGAGGGGATCGACCTGCGCCAATGCCGACGATCCGGTTGCGGCCAAGAGGGCCAAGCCGAACAGAGAGCGGCGAAACATTGTTCTCCTATTTACAATCAGAAGCGGAAGCTTGCGCCGATGACCGGGCCGTACAGCACTTCGTTGATGCCGACAGTGTCGACGCCCGAGCCCGACGTGTAATTGACCCCGAGCGCCCGAAAGCCGACGGCGGCGGCGATCTGGTAGCCGGTGAACTGCCAAGCGTAGCTGTAGGCCGCGACCGCCTGCCAGGTGAACTGGCTGCCGAGGCCGAAGCCACCGATGTCGCCGCGGACGAAGATCTCCTGGTTGGGCGTGAAGCGGTGGCGCAGGCGTAGGCCGAACACCGGATCGACCCATTGCACGACGTCGGAGCGCGCGACGGCGAGGCCGAACGAGCGTTCGATGTGCAGGTTGGAGAAATTGATGTTGGCCGTCGCATCGAAGGTGGCAGCGATCGAGTTGTTCCAGTAGCGGAAGCCGAGCAGCCCGTCGATCGCCGTCGACGATCCGTCCGCGCCGGGCCAGCGAACGATCTCGTAGAGGCCGCCGACGTCGGCGATGAACAGCTGATAGGTCAGCGCCGCGCTGGCAGTGGTGGTGATCTTGAGGCCAAAGATCGGATTGCGATAGCCGACATGATCGGCGCCGAAGCCCAGGTTGGCGTAGACGAGGTCGGCGTAGAGGCCGGCGCGGCCCTTGTCGGCTTCGAAGTAGCCCATGAAGCCTGTCAACGAGTTGCTCTTCTGCAGCAGATCCAGAGTACTGGCGTTGGTGTCGAGGGTCTGGTTGCGCGCCGTCACGTTGCCGCTGATGTTGATCGCCCAGCCGTAGAGCACGGCATTGACCCGCCAGGGATCGGGATCGGCGCCGCCGGATGACTGGGCGAGGCCGCTGCCCGGGAAGACCATCACACAAGCCAGTAGTGCATATGCGGCAGCTCGCATGGAGGCCCCCGGAGTTGGCGACAAAGACCCGGAGGGAGATCGCTCCCTCCGGGTCGCCTGTGTTCTTACTTGGCGATCGATGCGCGGGCCGCCGCGATCTGCGCCTTGACCGCATCGAGGTTGAAGCTCGCACCCCTCTGCATCGGCGGGAAGTCGATCGCCGTCATCGCCAGCTTCTCGACCTGCTGCTGCACGAACACGAAGCGCCAGAACTCGTACTTGAACCAGTCGAAGTACTGCAGCGAGCGCTCCTTCGTGCCGTTGTTCGACCAGCCCGTGCGCTCGAACGGGTCGAGCCGCAGGTTGGTGAGGTAGGGCACGTCGACCTTGGCCTTCTCGCCGAGCCAGCCAGCCGGCTGGTCGATGAAGCGATACTTGAAGTCGTCGACGCGGACGGCGCGCTCTCGCCGAAGTAGAAGATCTCGTGCCGCCTCGACGGCCCCTTGCCGGTAATCAGGTCCAACTGGTTGTAGCTGTCGAGGTGGTTCTTGTACGTGCGGTCGCCGATCTTCTTGCCCTTGAGCAGTTCCTCCTTGACGTTCGGGTTGCCGGCGGCGGCGACGAGCGTGGGGAACCAATCGAGGCCGGAGATGATCCCGTTCTCGACCGTGCCCGCGGGCACATGGCCGGGCCAGCGAATCATCGCCGGCACGCGGAAACCGCCTTCCAGAACCGTACCCTTACTCTGTGCGAACGGCGTCTGTCCGCCGTCCGGCCAGGTGAAGACCTCGGTGCCGTTGTCGGTGGTGAAGATGACGATGGTGTTGTCGTCGACGCCGATGTCCTTCAGCTTCTTCATCACCAGCCCGATATCGTCGTCGAGCTGCGCCATGCCGGCCTCGTGGATCGACCAGCCGTTCTTGGAGTTGCGCATCGCCTGGTACTTGTCCGACAGATGGGTGACGATGTGCATGCGCGTCGGGTTGAGCCACAGGAAGAACGGCTTGTTGTCGGCCTTGGCCTTGTCGACGAACTTGAGCGCCAGATCGCGGATCTCGTCGTCGACGGTCTCCATGCGTTTCGGGCAGAGCTCGCCGGCATCCTCGATCTTCTGCTTGCCGACCTTGCCCCAGCGCGGGTCGACAGTGGCGTCGTCCGCCGCCGTCGCATAGCTATGCAGCATGTTTCGCGGTCCGACCTGCGCGCGAAGGTCCTGCGGATAGTTGGGATGGCAGGGATCCTCCATCGCGTCGAGGTGATAGAGGTAGCCGAAGAATTCGTCGAAGCCGTGCACCGTCGGCAGGAACTCGTTGCGATCGCCGAGATGGTTCTTGCCGAACTGGCCGGTGGCGTAGCCCATCGACTTCAGCGCGGCCGCAATGGTCGCGGCCTCGGCCGGTAACCCGGTGGTGGCGCCGGCCTGGCCGACCGTCGTCATGCCGGTGCGGATCGGCAGCTCGCCGGTGATGAAGTTGGCGCGGCCCGCCGTGCAGCTCGCCTCGGCGTAGTAGTCGGTGAACAGCATGCCCTCGGCGGCGATCTTGTCGAGGTTCGGCGTCCGGCCGGCCATCATGCCGCGGTGGTAGGCGCCGATATTCCAGATGCCGATGTCGTCACCCATGATGACGACGATGTTGGGTCGTTGCGGCGGTGATTGCGCGAGCGCGGGCGTGGCCGCCAGAAGTCCTACTGCAAAGGTCGAAGCCAGCAGCTTCGACAGGAAGGATTGTCGTCTTTCCTCGCCGGTTCCACTCATCGTCTGCCCCATCGTTGAGAAAGGCCGGAGCGAACTGCTGCCGGGCCGAGCGCACCATCCGCTCACCCCATCGTGCGCACTATGCAGATTCGGCAGAAATGGATTTGCGGCGAAGCAGGGTGGTGAGCGGGGCTTCGCCGAACAATCGGCGATAGGCGCCGGCAAAGCGGCCGGGCTGAGAAAAGCCATGCGACCGCGCGACTTCGGCGACGCTCGTCGCCCTTGGATCGGCCTTGATTAATGTCAAACGTGCGAGGTTGAGACGGCGCAGCCTTGCGTATTCGAGCGGGCTGCACCCGAGGTATGCGGCGCAACAAACTCGTAACGTGCGCGCCGGTACGCCGATCTCGGCGCAGAGCGCGGACAAGGGTTGCGAATTGTCATGCGCCGCCAGGGCATCTTCGAAACGCCCCATGATAGTGGCGCGTCGGCGCCAGGCGGGGCGGCAGACCGCCTCGGCCGCGCCCAGTCCCGTGACGAGGGCATGGATCAGTTCCTGCTCAAGCCCGCGCCTGACTTCCCGGCGGGCCAGCAGCGTGGGCTTGGTGCGCGCCAGGCGAGCGGCCTGCGACTGCAGGCGCAGCAGGGCGGCCGAGCTGTGCGCTGACGGTCGGAATAACTGCGCGCTGCCTGTTGTCGGATCGGCATCGAGCAGGGTACGGACATAACGCTTAAGGTCGTCGGGCGAGATCGATATCAAACCCCACCGCGCGGCGCCGGTCGTGCGCTGGTGAAAGCGATCTCCAGGCGCGTGCAGCACCAGGT
>VBAF01000364.1 GCA_005884705.1 Alphaproteobacteria bacterium | reverse complement strand
GGCTTCGGCGCGCGGCGTGGCGACGCCGACTTTCATGCCGGCTGTCGGCTTGCGCAGGCAGGAGGCGGCGAGCACCCGCTCGCCGTCGATCTCGACCATGCAGGCGCGGCAGTTGCCGTCCGGCCGGTAGGTCGGCGCGGTCGACCAGCAGAGATGCGGGATATCGACGGCGCGGCGCTGGGCCACCTGCCAGATCGTCTCGCCGTCCTTGGCCTCGACCTCGACGCCGTCGATGGTGAACTTGATCGTGCTCATCGGACAATTCCCACGTCTGAGGGAAAGTGTTTCATGACCGAGGTCACCGAATTGGGGGCGGCTTGACCGAGACCGCAAATCGAGGCGTCGCGCATGGCCACCGACAGTTCGTTCAGCAGCGTCTCATTCCAGCCGCGTGCGCCCATCAACTTGACGGCCTTCTCGGTGCCGACTCGGCACGGCGTGCACTGGCCGCAGCTCTCATCCATGAAGAAGCGCATCAGGTTGAGCGCCGCATCCTTGATGTCGTCCTTGTCCGACAGGATCACGACCGCGGCCGAGCCGATGAAGCTGCCGTGCGGCTCGAGCGTGCCGAAATCGAGCGGGATGTCGCCGATCGACGCCGGCAGGATGCCGCTCGACGGGCCGCCCGGGACATAGGCCTTGAGGGTATGGCCGTGCTGCATGCCGCCACAGAATTCGTCGATCAGCTCGCGCACCGTGACGCCGGCGGGCGCGATCTTGACGCCGGGATTGGCGACGCGCCCCGACACCGAATAAACGTGCAGGCCTTTGCGGCCGTTGCGGCCCTGGCCCGTCCACCATTCGGGCCCGCGCTCGACCAGATCGCGCACCCAGTAGAGCGTCTCGGGATTGTTGATCAGCGTCGGCCGGCCAAAGATTCCGACCTGGAACGGCAGCGGCGGCTTGTGGCGCGGCAGGCCGCGCTTGCCTTCGATGCTCTCGATCATCGCCGACTCTTCGCCGCAGATGTAGGCGCCGGCACCGCGCCGCAGATGGACGCGCGTGCCGGCCAGCAGGCCGGCCAACTCGAGCCGGGCGATCTCGCGGGTCAGGATCTCGCGGCACTCGGGATATTCGTCGCGCAGGTAGAAATAGATGTCGGCCGCTTCGACGAGATGGGCGGCCATCAGCATGCCTTCGAGCACGCGATGCGGATCGGTCTCGAGGAAGTAGCGGTCCTTGAAGGTGCCGGGCTCGCCCTCATCGGCATTGACCGCCATCAGGCGCGGGCCGGGCTCGCCCAGCACCGACTTCCACTTGCGCGCAGTCGGAAATCCGGCGCCGCCGCAGCCGCGCAGGCCCGCCTTGTCGACGATGTCGACGAGCTGCTCGCGGCTGAGCCCGCCGTTGCGCAGGCGCTCGAGCGTCCGGTAGCCGCCGTCGGCGCGATAGGCGTCGAGCTCCTTGTAGGTCGGGACCACCGGCTCGTGACGGTGCTCGGCGATCGCCTTCGACACCGCCGCGGCATCGGCATGGTCGACGAAATAGTGCCCGACCTCGGCGACCGGCGCGGTGTGGCAATGGCCCATGCAGGGCGCACGCACGACGCGCACGTCGGCGCCGGCGGTGACGTTGAGATCGGCGATCAGCTTCTCGGCACCCGCCAGATTGCACGACAGATTCTCGCAGACCCGAACCGTTACCGGCGGCGGCACAGCCTCGCCCTCCTTCACCACGTCGAAATGGGCGTAGAAGGTCGCGACCTCGTAGACCTCGGCCTGCGCCATGTGGAGCTCTTCGCCCAGCGCCACCAGATGAGCGGCGGAGAGGTGTCCGTACTCGTCCTGGATGAGATGGAGGAACTCGATCAGCAGATCGGGCCGGCGCGGCGCATCGCCCAGCAGCGCGCGCACCTCGTCATGGGCCGACGGCACGAGTTGGCGGCCCTTCGGGATCGTGCGGCCGCGACGGCGGCTCGAGCCGGGATGGCGCGGTGGGGCTGGCCTGGATCCTTCGGGCACGCGAGGCCTCTCCTTTTCTCTAGCAACGGATTCTCTAGCAACGGACGGCGGCGGATGATCCGTCCTACCTCCCGTCCGCGCATTAAAGACTTCCTGTTGAACGATCGATTATCTCTATCGAACTTCTCTAGTCGACCCTGCTCTCGCTGGCCAAACGGCTGGCCTCGGCCACCAAAGCCGAGACCAAGGGGGTCATGGGCTCGCGTGGCGGAACGACTAGGCCGATCTGGTGCACCACCTCCGGGTCGACGATGGGAATCGAGCGTAGGCGCTCGGTCAGGCCCAGCGTGTCGGCCAGCCGCTCCGGCATGACGCTGGCCCAGCTTCCGGTGCGGACGTGGGAGAACAGCACGATCATCGAGTTCGATTCGAGGGTCGGCTCGGACCGGTTGCCGGCGGCATGGAGGAGGCCGTCGATGATGCGCCGGTTCTGCATGTCCGGCGTCAGCAGGCAGAGCGGGATCTTGCCGACTTCGGCCCAGGTCACCCGGTCATGGTCGCCGAGCGGGCTGTCGGCCGAAGTCAGCAGCCGGTACTGCTCGTTGTAGAGCGGCACCGCGCGCAGACGGCCGAGCGGCTCGTTGTCGATATAGGTCAGGCCGGCATCGACCTCGAGATTCTCGACCATCTGCAGGATCTCGATCGAGGTGCGCGACAGGATGGTGAACTTCACGTGCGGATGCTTGGCGCGATAGGGCGTGGTCAGCGCCGAGACCATCGGCAGCGCCGTCGGGATGGCGGCGATCCTGAGATGACCGGCGAGGCCCTTCTTGAGCGTCTGCACCTCGGCGCGCATGGCGCGCGCGTCGGCGACGATGCTGCGCGCCCAGTCGAGCACCCGCTCGCCCTCGGCGGTGAAGCCCAGGAAGCGCGAG
>VBAF01000363.1 GCA_005884705.1 Alphaproteobacteria bacterium | reverse complement strand
GTGGCCGCGAAGAAGCGGCTGAGGTCGGCGAAGGAGATCGCCGTGGTCATGGTGTTGGTGAGCGGATGGGCGTTCACCGGCCCATCGTCGGCGAGGCCGCGATCGAGCACCAGCGTCACCTGGTGCGCGGGGTCGTTGACCACGGCGAAGGGCGTCACCGAGCCCGGCTCGACGCCGAGATGCTTGCGCAGCCGCTCGGGGCTGCCGAACGACAGCCGGCCGGCGCCCAGCACCTCGCCCAGCCGCTTGAGGTCGACGGCGCGGTCCTCCAGCGCCACCACCAGCCACATCGCCTCCTTCTTGTTGCGCAGGAAGAGGTTCTTGATGTGGTGACCGGGCAGTGCGCCGCGATGCTGCTTGGCTTGGTCGACCGTGAACACCGGCGCATGCTCGACGGTGCGATGGGCGAGGCCCAGTTCGTCGAGGCGGGCGAATAGTTGTTGCGGGCTCAGCATCGGGGCGGTCTACAGTAAGGCTCAGCGGCGGCAGCGGCACGCGGCTTTACCCGATGACACGGGCCGCCAACAAGCAGCTCCTGCCGGTCTACAACAAGCCGATGGTCTACTACCCGCTCACCACCCTGATGCTGGCGGGTTGCCGCGAGATCCTGCTGGTCGTCAATCCGCACGACGAGGAACCCTACCGCCGGCTGTTCGGCGACGGCCGCCAGTGGGGCCTCGACATCCGTTACGCCGTGCAGCCCAAGCCGGGCGGCATCGCCGAGGTGTTCATCGTCGGCCGCGACTTTGTCGGCAAGGACCGCGTCGGGCTGATCCTGGGCGACAACCTGTTCTACGGCGATTCGCTGCCCGCGGTCGCCGAACGGGGCGCCACCGGCACAGGCGCGGTGATCTACGCCTATTGGGTGAGCGATCCCGCAGCCTATGGCGTGGTCGAGTTCGACCGCGATGGCGTGACTGCCCTCAGCATCGTCGAGAAGCCGAAGAGCCCGCGCTCCAACTGGGCGGTCACCGGGCTCTATTTCTACGATGCCGACGTTTGCGACGTGGCCGCGCAGATTCCGCGCTCGGCGCGCGGGGAGCTCGAGATCAGCGACTTCAATGCCTGGTACCTGAAGGAGCAGCGGCTGACCGTCGAGAAGCTCGGCCGCGGCTATGCCTGGCTCGACACCGGTACGCCGTCGAGCCTGCTGCGCGCCGCACAGTTCGTCGAGACGGTCGAGGACCGCCAGGGCCTGCAGATCGGCAGTCCCGAGGAGGTCGCCTGGCGCAAGGGCTATATCGACGATGCCGGCCTCGCCCGCCTGATCGAGCCGATCCGCGACAGCGAATACGGCAAATATCTGCAGCGCCTGCTGGCGATGGGCTGACCTCTGTCGTCCCGACCGAAGCCTCGCGCAGCGAGGCGCAGTGGAAGGACCCTTTTGCGGCGCGCCGGAAAATAGGTCCCTCGGCTACGCTCGGGACGACGGAGGGCCATACTTGCCAATTCCGCCAAAACCCCCTATCACCACCGCCTTCCGGCACCTACCCGGCCGGATACGGAGCGCGGGCGTAGCTCAGGGGTAGAGCACGACCTTGCCAAGGTCGGGGTCGAGGGTTCGAATCCCTTCGCCCGCTCCAATTCTTCCCATCATGAATCCCGAGTTGCGCGAACCCATCGAGCGGTCGCCGCCGCGATCGTGTTCGGGGTCTCTGTGCGGTCGACTAGTCCTTGACCGCGCGGGCAACGGCATCGAGCAGCTGCTGCTGGCGGAACGGCTTGGCGATGCGCGGCACGGCGAGCGCCAGCCCCGGCGGCAGCTCGGCATAGCCGGTGGCGAGCACGATCGGCAGGTCCGGGTACTGTGCCTCGACGCGCTCGATCAGCTCGGCGCCCGTCATGCCGGGCATGCCCTGATCGGTGATCAGCAGGTCGAACCTCTGCTGTGCCAACAGCTCGAGCGCCTCGCGTGCCGAATAGGCAATCGCCACGCGATGGCCGCGATCCTCGAGCATGGCGGCCGTGTTGATCAGCACCAGCCCATCGTCGTCGACCGCCAGGATGGCGAGGGGGCGCGTCTGCGGCGGCTCGGGCTCGGGCGCCGGCGGCTCGGTTTCGGCGACCGCCGGCTGCGCTATCACCGGCAGCCACAGACTCGCGGTCGTGCCCTCGCCGGGCACGCTCTGCAGGCGCAGGCGCCCGCCCAACTGCTCGGCGAGGCCGTGCACCATGCTGAGGCCCAGTCCGGTGCCCTTGCCGAGGCCCTTGGTGGTGTAGAACGGCTCGGTGGCGCGCCTGAGCGTCGCCTCGTCCATGCCCTCGCCCTGGTCGATCACCGACAGCACGGCGTACCGGCCCGGCGCCAGGCCGAACCCGTTGGCCGGGCCGAGCGTCTCCTCGTGCGCTTCGAGCAGCAGCTCGCCGCCGCTCGGCATCGCGTCGCGCGCGTTGACCGCGAGATTGAGCAGCGCCATCTCGAGCTGGTTGCGGTCGACCATCACCCGGCCGATCGACGGCGTGAAGCGGATCACGATCCTAATCGTCGAGCCGAGCGAGCGGTCGAGCAGGTCGGCCATGCCCGACACCAGCAGGCGGATGTCGGTCGGCTCGGCCGTCAGCTCCTGGCGGCGTGCGAAGGCCAGCATGCGCTGGGTCAGCGTGGCGCCGCGCTGCGCCGCCTGCAGCGCGTTGGCGACCAGCGGCGTGGTGCGCGGGTCCTCGTCGATCCGCTTCTGCACCAGCTCGAGGCTGCCGATGATCGCGGTCAGCAGGTTGTTGAAGTCGTGCGCCACGCCGCCGGTGAGCTGGCCGATCGCGTCCATTTTCTGCGACTGGAACAAGGCCTCGCGCGCCTCGTCGAGCTTGCGCTGGGTCTCGCGCCGCTCGGTGATGTCGCGGGTGATCTTGGCGAAGCCGCGGATCGTGCCGTCCGGCGCGCGGATCGGATCGATCACCACGTGCGCCCAGAAGCGCGTGCCGTCCTTGCGCACGCGCCAGCCTTCCTTCTCGTAGCGGCCCTCATGCTCGGCGGCGTCGAGCGCGCGCGCCGGCTCTCCCGCGGCGCGGTCTTCCTCGGTGTAGAGGGTCGAGAAGTGACGGCCGATCACCTCGTCCGGCCGGTAGCCCTTGATGCGCTCGGCGCCGGCGTTCCAGCTCACGACATTGCCCTCGCGGTCGATCATGTAGAGCGCGTAGTCGGTGACGCTCTGGACCAGCAGGCGGAACTCCTCCTGGGTCTCGCGCAGCGCCTGCTCGGCCTGCTGGCGCTCGGTAAGGTCGCGCGTGATCTTGGCGTAGCCCAGCAGCTTGCCGGACGGGTTGCGGATCGGATCGACCACGACGTGCGCCCAGAAGCGCGTGCCGTCCTTGCGCAGGCGCCAGCCTTCCGACTCGAATTTGCCTTCGCGGGCGGCGATCTGCAGCACCTGCGCCGGCAGCCCGGCCGCGACGTCTTCCCTGGTGTAGAAGCGCGAGAAATGCTGGCCGATGATCTCGTCGGCGGTATAGCCCTTGAAGCGCTGGGCACCCGCGTTCCAGCTCACCACATGGCCCTTGGGATCGAGCATATAGATGGCGTAGTCGGTCACGGCATCGACCAGCAGGCGGAATGTCTCCGCGCTCTGGATGGTCCCCCGAAGCTCGTCTTTCCGCAGATTCAGCGCC
>VBAF01000347.1 GCA_005884705.1 Alphaproteobacteria bacterium | reverse complement strand
TGCGCGCCGCACCCGCGGTCATCGGCGGGATGCCGGTCAGTTCGAAGCGCGCGAGGCTCCGGCAATCGTCGACCATCTCGCGCTCGCCCTGCACGACATGGATCGCCATCGCGTTCTGGCTGTCCTGGTAGGTGGTGAAATCCTGGGCGAGCTGGACAGGGATCGGCGTGTTGCGCGGCACGATCTTCTCGACGATGCCGCCCATCGTCTCCAGCCCGAGCGATAGCGGCGTGACGTCGAGCAGCAAGGTGTCCGAGCCGCCCCCGGAGCTACTCGTCAGCGCCTCGGCCTGCAATGGCCATTCCGATCATGTCGCCGACTGCGGCGCGCACCAGCGGCACGCGGGTCGAGCCGCCGACCAGCACCACGCCATGGACCTCGTCGACCGTCATCTCGGCGTCGTCGAGCACGCGCCGGGCGATGTCGATCGTGCGCTTGACGTAAGCTGCAATCATCGCGTCGAACTCGGGCCTCGCCAGCGCGTGGAACGACGGCATGCCGCCGAGCTCGAGCCGGCCCGAGGTCTGCTCGCGATCGGAGAGCTGCTCCTTCATGTGACGGGCGAGGGCCAGCGCATTCTTCACCGCGCCTTCGTCGACCGTGTCGCCGAGGCCGTCGGTCTTGCGCTCGTCCAGCATGCGCTCGGCGATGGCGCGGTCGAAGTCGTCGCCGCCCAGCGCGGTATCGCCGCCGGTCGCCAGCACCTGGAACACGCCCTTCTCCAGCCGCAGCAGCGAGAAGTCGAAGGTGCCGCCGCCGAGATCGTAGACCGCGTAGAGGCCCTCCGAGCCCTTGTCGAGGCCATAGGCGAGCGCGGCCGCGGTCGGCTCGTTGACCAGACGCAGCACTTCGAGGCCGGCGACCCGCGCGGCGTCGCGGGTCGCGGTGCGCGCGGCATCGTCGAAGTAGGCCGGCACAGTGATCACCGCGCGCTCGACCGGCTTCTCCAGCGCGGCTTCGGCGCGCGTCTTGAGCGCCTTCAGGATTTCGGCCGAGATCTCGACCGGCGAGCGCGCCTTGCCGCCGATCCTGAGCTTCACCATGTCGGTCTCGCCGCTGCCCGGCTCGATCTCGTAGGGCAGCACGCCCGCGACGGCATGAAGGTCGGCGGCGCCACGGCCCATCAAACGCTTGATCGAGGCCACGACGTTCCTGGGCTGCTCCGCCATCAGGGCGCGCGCCTCGTCGCCGACCAGAACGCCGCCCGCCGCCGGATAGGCCACGACCGACGGCACCAGCGCCTTGCCGGTCTCGTCGTGCAGCGCGGCCGGCTTGCCCTCGCGCGCGATCGCCACGACGGAGTTGGTCGTGCCGAGATCGATGCCGACCGCCAGCGAGCCCTCGCCGGCATGCGGCAGCGGCGTTTCGCCCGGCTCGTGGATCTCCAGCAGGCTCATGACTTGCCCAGGTTGGTGCCCAGATTGGACCGTCTCGCCCGCGCCTCCTCGGCGAACTTGTCGAGGTAGCGCAGGCGAAGGAGCGCCTTTCTGATGGCCGGCTTGTCGTTTGCCAAGAACAAACGAGCGAGGCCGGCGAGCGCCCTCTGCAGCTCGTCGCGCACCTTGGCGGCGAGCGCGTCGACCTGGGCGATGCTGCCCGCCTCGTGCAATTCCTCGCGCGCTTCCATGGCTTCCATCAGCAGCTCCGGATCGTCGATCGTCTTGCCGTCGCCGGGCATTTGCAGCCAGGTAGACGGCGCGGGACAGCGGATCCTTCAGCGTGCGATAGGCGTCGTTCAGCGCCGCGGCCTCGATCGAGGCCTTGGCCCGCGCCTCAGGCGCCTTGCCGACGAAGCGGTCGGGATGCCACAGCCGCTGCTCGGCGAAGTACGCCTTGTCGAGCGCTCCGGCATCTATTTCGAGCGCTGCCGGCAGTCCCAGCCGCGCAAAGTGATCCATGACGGGACGACTTCAGACGTGGAAGGATTCGCCGCAGCCGCAGCGGCCCTTCTCGTTGGGATTCTTGAACACGAAACCCGACTTAAGCTTCTCTTCCTCGTAGTCCATCTCGGTGCCGATCAGGAACAACGAGGCCTTGGGATCGATCAGCAGCCGGATGCCGCCGGTCTCGACCACCTCGTCCATCGGCTCCTGCTTGTCGGCGAACTCCAGCGTATAGCTCATGCCCGAGCAGCCCTTGCTGCGCACGCCGATGCGGATGCCGACGGTCGGCTTGCCGCGGCTCTCGATCAGCGCCTTGGCGCGCTCGGCCGCCGCCGGCGTCACGGACATGACCTGCGGACGCGGCCGACGGGGCCGTGGCGGCGCCGCCGGCTTGGAAGCCTCAGTCGTTGGGGTGGGCGTGCTCATGTCCGCTGTCGCTCCGGGTGTCCGTGATGTCGTCCTTCTTCGCCGACTTGGCGCGATAGTCGGCGATCGCCGCCTTGATCGCGTCCTCGGCCAGCACCGAGCAATGGATCTTGACCGGCGGCAGCGCCAGGTGCTTGGCGATGTCAGTGTTCTTGATGGTCTCGGCCTCGTCGATCGTCTTGCCCTTGACCCATTCGGTGACCAGCGAGCTCGAGGCGATCGCCGAGCCGCAGCCGAAGGTCTTGAACTTGGCGTCCTCGATCAGCCCGTCGGCGCCGACCTTGATCTGCAGCTTCATGACGTCGCCGCAGGCCGGCGCGCCGACCAGCCCGGTGCCGACATCCTCGGAATTCTTGTCGAGCGTGCCGATGTTGCGTGGGTTCTCGTAGTGGTCGATCAGCTTTTCGCTATAGGACATGACGTTCTCCTCATTCTTGGTTCTTAGTGGGCGGCCCACTCGATCGATTTGATGTCGATGCCTTCCTGGGCCATCTCCCAGAGCGGGCTCATCGCCCGCAGCTTGTTGACGTGGCGCACCAGCTCGTCGACCGCGGTGTCGACTTCCTGCTCGGTGGTGAAGCGGCCGAGCCCGATGCGCAGCGAGGTGTGCGCCATGTCCTCCTCGACACCGAGCGCCCGCAGGACGTAGCTGGGCTCGAGCGAGGCCGAGGTGCAGGCCGAGCCGGACGACACCGACAGGCCCTTGATGCCCATCATCAGCGATTCGCCCTCGACATAGGCGAAGCTGATGTTGAGGTTGCCGGGGATGCGCTGCTCGAGGTCGCCGTTGACGACGATGTCGCTCAGCTTGTCGTTGAGACCCTTCAGCATGCGCTCCTGGAGCTTCTTCAGCCGCTTGGCCTCGCCGTCCATCTCCTTCGCGCAGATCTCGGCCGCCTCGCCCAGGCCGACGCAGAGCGGCGTCGGCAGGGTGCCGGAGCGGAAGCCGCGCTCCTGCCCGCCGCCGACGATCAGCGGGACGAGGCGGACGCGCGGCTTGCGCCGGACGTAGAGCGCGCCGATGCCCTTGGGCCCGTAGATCTTGTGGCCGGAGATGCTCATCAGGTCGATGTTCATCTTCTCGACGTCGAGCGGGATCTTGCCGGCAGCCTGGGCTGCGTCGGTGTGGAAGAAGGTCTTCTTCTCGCGGCAGATCTTGCCGATCTCCTCGAGCGGCTGGATGACGCCGATCTCGTTGTTCACCGCCATGATCGACACGACCACCGTCCGGTCGGTGATCGCGTTGCGCAGCACCTCGAGATCGACCAGGCCGTTCTTCTGCACCGGCAGGTAGGTGACCTCGAAGCCCGACTGCTCGAGATGGCGGCAGGTGTCGAGCACGCACTTGTGCTCGGTCATCGTGGTGACGACGTGGTTCTTGCGGTCCTTGTAGAACTCGGCGACGCCCCGGATGGCCAAATTGTTCGATTCGGTGGCGCCCGAGGTGAAGATCACTTCCTTCTCGTCGGCGCCGATCAGCTTGGCGAGCTGGCCGCGCGCCTTCTCGACGCCCTCCTCGGCCTCCCAGCCGTAGGAGTGGCTGCGCGAATGGGGATTGCCGGGTCGCCTGGTAGTCCAGGTAGATCGGCTGGTCGTTCCGCCGGATCTGCTTGATGGCGCTCATGCTAACCCCTTGAGATTCCTACACGACATTCCTAGGCCGCCCGCTGGGAAATATCCGACTGTGTTACTCGGATATATAGACCCTGCCAAGCCGCGATCAAGCGCTCAATATCCTCAAAAACCGTGTTCCAGCCGCAACTTATGCGGATCGCCGTCGCCGCCTCGGCAGGATCTATGCCCATGGCGGCGAGCACGGCCGAGCGGCTCACCTTGCCCGACGAACAGGCCGAGCCGGCGCTCACCGCGACCCCGCCAAGATCGAGGGCCATGACCTGGGTCTCGGCCTTCACGCCCGGCATGGAGAGGCAGGTCGTGTTGGGCGGCCGCGCCGCCCCGGCGCCAAAGACCCGGCCCGGCAGGCTGGCTTCGAGGCGGTCGCGCATACCGGCAACACCATCGAGCCCACTGCGCGACGCCTCGGCCGCCGCACCGAGGCCCGCGATGCCACCGACGTTTTCCGTCCCGGCCCGGCGATTGGATTCCTGTCCGCCGCCTGCGCGATCGGTCGCGAACGGTGCGTCCGCCCGGACGACCAGAGCGCCGATCCCCGGCGGCCCCCCCAGCTTGTGCGCCGAGAGGCTGAGATAATCGAGCCCAAGGCCATGCAGATCGACCGCCACCTTGCCCGCGGCCTGCACCGCATCGCAGTGGATCAGCGCCCCAGCGGCACGCGCCAAACGCACGATCTCGGCGATCGGCTGGATCACGCCGGTCTCGTTGTTGGCGAACATCACCGACACCAGCGCCGGCCCCTCCGCCAGCATCCGCTCGAGCGCCGCGAGATCGACCACCCCGTCGCCGTCGACCGCAATGCGCGCCGCCTCGGGCACCGCCTTCAGCACGCTCTCATGCTCGACCGCCGAAACCAGGACGCGGCGTCGGCCGGCGCCGCGCAGCGCCATGTTGTTGGCCTCGGTGCCGCCCGACGTGAAGACAACCTCGGCCGGCAGGGCTCCGACCAGGTCCGCCACCTGCCGCCGCGCTCTGTCGATGCGGGCCCGCGCGGCGCGTCCGGCGCGATGCACCGAGGAGGGATTGCCGCCCGCCCGCAACGCTTCGACCATGGCATCGAGCGCCACCGGCCGCAGCGGGCTGGTGGCGTTGTGGTCGAGATACGCGTACGCGGCGGACATCGGCGCGTCTCTTAGCTGGCGGCGGCCATCGAATCCGCATTGGCGGCGGCCGGCGTCGCCTCGACGATGCGCGGCGTGAGCTTGCGCTCGAGCACGTCGTGCAGGGTGACCGAGCTCAGGAAGACGTGGATCTGGTTGCCCAGCTCCTCCCACAGGTCGTGGGTCAGGCACTTGCTGCGGTCGGCGCGGCAGCCGGTGGCGCCCATCTCGGTGCAGCGGGTCGCCTTGATCGGTTCGTCGACAGCCAGAATGATCTCCGATACCCGCGTCTCGGCCGAGCCCCGCGCCAGGCGGTAACCGCCGCCCGGACCACGCACGCTCTTCACCAGCTCGGCCCGGCGGAGGCGGGCAAAAAGCTGCTCCAGATAGGACAAAGAGATTTCCTGACGGGCTGCGATGTCGGATAGAGACACCGGCTTATTCTGGGCATGGCGGGCCAGATCGACCATGGCCATGACCGCATAACGGCCTTTGGTGCTGAGCTTCACAGCTACCTCCTCCGCCTAAAGGTCTTGAAAACCAAGGCGTTGCTACGATATTCCAGCCCCCCGGACAGGGTTCTGGGAAAGACCAACCAATTAGCTCGGATTTAATAAACCCGAGTTTGCAGGTCAAGTATCAAGATTCTTCCTTAATTTGCTGCCGTCGACCCCCTGGGACGGCCAATAATGATCAATAACCGGAGTTCCGATGCCTGACGTGATGTTCACCGGCCCAGAGGGTCGACTAGAGGGCCGCTATCACCAGAGCAAAGAAGAACACGCGCCGATCGCGCTGATCCTCCATCCGCACCCGCAGTATGGCGGGACGATGAATCACAAGGTCGTCTTCTCGCTGTTCCACGTCTTCGTGAATCGCGGCTTCTCGGTGCTGCGCTTCAACACCCGCGGCGTCGGTCGCAGCCAGGGCCGCTTCGACAACGGCATGGGCGAGCTCAGCGACGCCGCCGCCGCGCTCGACTGGCTGCAGGCGATGAACGCCGACGCCAAGTCGTGCTGGATCGCCGGCTACTCGTTCGGCGCCTGGATCGGCATGCAGCTCCTGATGCGGCGGCCCGAGATCGACTGCTTCATCGCGGTGGCGCCGCCGGCCAACTCCTACGACTTCGCCTTCCTCGCCCCCTGCCCCTCCTCCGGCCTGATCGTCGGCGCGGAGAAGGACGAGGTGGTGCCGCTGGCCGACATCCAGAAGCTGGTGGCGCGGCTGTCGCTCGACAAGCTCGCGGTCGAGATCGACAAGTACGTCGCCAAGTCCCTGCTCAACCCGCCCGGCCGCGCGACCTCGAACAAGGAACCCTGAGCGCGCTCCGCCGAGCCTACGCCTTCACGAACGCCAGCAGGTCGGCGTTGATGGTCGCGGCCTCGGTCGTCGGCATGCCGTGCGGAAAGCCCTTGTAGGTCTTGAGCATCCCCTTCTTCAGCAGCTTCGCCGACAGCGGACCCGAATCGGCATAGGGCACGATCTGGTCGTCGTCGCCGTGCATCACCAGCACCGGCACCGCGATCTTCTTGAGGTCCTCGGTGAAGTCGGTCTGCGAGAAGGCGACGATGCCGTCATAGTGCGCCTTAGCGCCGCCCATCATGCCCTCGTAGAACGGCCCCGCCGCCAAATCGTAGTAGAACTGCGAGCGGCTGGCCGCGAGCTGCGCCTGGAGGCCGTCGAACACCTCCTTCGGCAGCCCGCCCGGATTGGCCGCGGTCTTCACCATGAGCGGCGGCACCGCACTCAGGATCGCGGCCTTCGCCACCCGGCCTTCGCCGTGACGCGCGATGTAATGCACGACCTCGCCGCCGCCGGTCGAGTGACCGACATGCACGGCGTCCTTGAGGTCGAGATGCGCGGTCAGCGCCCCGAGGTCGTCGGCATAGTGATCCATGTCGTGGCCGCCGTCGGTCTGGCTCGAGCGGCCGTGACCGCGCCGGTCATGGGCGATCACGCGAAAGCCGTGATTGAAGAAGAACATCATCTGCGTGTCCCAATCGTCGGCCGACAGCGGCCAGCCGTGGCTGAACACGATGGGCTGCCCCGTCCCCCAATCCTTGTAATAGATCTCAACGCCGTCGCGGGTCTTGATCGTCGGCATGACATCCTCCCTCACGGAATAGGTTCCGCGAAGATGCGCCGCCGGCGTTACAAAGCAATGCTACGAAGGTAGGTGCAGCCGGCCGCCGCAGAGGGGCTTGGGCGCGCCGGTCGTCGTCGGAAAGGTGAACGGCAGGCCGCGCAACGAACGCACCGCCAGGAAGGCGAAGGCTTGCGCCTCCAGTGCATCGCCGTCCCAGCCCAGGCTCGAGGCGAGCACCACCGGCTTGCCGGTTTCCTGCGCGATCGCGGCGAGCAGCGTCGGATTGCGCGCCCCGCCGCCGGTGACGATCCATTGGTTGGGCGCCTGCGGGAAATGACGCGCCGCCAGCGCGATCGCCCTCGCCGTCGCGCGCGTGAGCGTCGCCGCGCCGTCGGCCGCCGACAGGCCGTCGGTCCAGGCGTCGGTGAAGTCGCCCCGGTCGAGCGACTTGGGCGGCGTGCGCGCGAAGTACCGATGCTCGGACCAGCGCTCGAGCCGGGTGCGGTCGACCTTGCCCGAGGCGGCGAGCGAGCCGTCCCGGTCGAACAGCCGTCCGGCGCGGCGCACGCACCAGTCGTCGATCGGCGCGTTGCCCGGACCGGTATCGAAGGCGAGCAGCGAGTCGTCCTCACCGATCCAGGTCACGTTGGCGACGCCGCCGATATTGACCACGGCGAGCGGCCGGTCGAGTTCGCGTACGAGGGCGGCATGGAACACCGGCACCAGCGGCGCGCCCTGCCCGCCCGCCGCGACGTCGGCGCTGCGCATGTCGCAGACCGCCCGCACGCCCACCGCCCGGGCGAGCGCGCAGCCGTCGCCGATCTGCCAGGTGAAGCGCTTCTCGGGCCGGTGGGTGATGGTCTGGCCGTGAAAGCCCACGACGTCGATCGACCCGAGGGCGATGCCGTGCTGCGCCGACCACTGCTTCACCGCCGCGACATGCGCGTCGGTCACCGCGGTTTCGGCGACGGCCGTCGCCGCATTGGGAAGCTCGGCACCGAACGCCGCACGGATCGTGCGCCTGACATGATCGGGGTAGGGAACGGTAAGGCTGGGCCCGAAGGCGGCGATGCGCTCGCCGTCGGTCTCCACCAGGGCCACGTCCACGCCGTCGACCGAGGTGCCGCTCATCAGGCCGAGGGTCCGCAGGAAGGATGATGACATGGCGAGAATGTGTTACACCCGCGGCCCTTTAGGGACAATCGCCGGACAGAGAGATGGCGGCTTATAAATCGGATTTCATGCGGATCGTGCACGAGCGCGGCATGGTGCATCAGTGCAGCGATGCCGCGCGCCTCGACGCGCTGCTCAGCTCCGGCGTCCGCGCCGCCTATATCGGCTTCGACTGCACCGCCGACTCGCTGCATGTCGGGCACCTGCTGCAGATCATGCTGCTGCGCTGGTGGCAGAAGACCGGCCACAAGCCGATTGCGCTGATGGGCGGCGGCACCACCAAGGTCGGCGACCCGTCGGGCCGCGACGACACGCGCCAGTTGCTGACACCGCAGCAGATCGACGCCAACATGGCGAGCATCAAGCGGAGCTTCGCCAATTACCTCGCCTTCGGCGGCGGTCCGACTGATGCGATCATGGCCAACAACGCCGACTGGCTCGACACGCTGCTCTACATCCCGCTGCTGCGCGACGTCGGCCGGCATTTCTCGGTCAACCGCATGCTGACCATGGACTCGGTGAAGCTGCGGCTCGAGCGCGACCAGCCGCTCTCCTTCCTCGAGTTCAACTACATGATCCTGCAGTCCTACGATTTCGTGGAGCTGAAGAAGCGGCACGACTGCATCCTGCAGATGGGCGGCTCGGACCAGTGGGGCAACATCGTCATGGGCGCCGACCTCGGCCGCCGCATGGAGAATGCCGAGCTGTTCGCGCTCACCTCGCCGCTGCTCGCCACGGCGTCGGGCGCCAAGATGGGCAAGAGCGCCTCGGGCGCGGTATGGCTCAATCCCAAGCGCCTCAGCCCCTACGATTTCTGGCAATACTGGCGTAACGCCGAGGACGACGACGTCGGCCGCTTCCTGCGGCTGTTCACCGAATTGCCGCTCGGCGAGATCGCCAGGCTGGAGGCCTTGCAGGGCCAGGAGATCAACGAGGCCAAGAAGATCCTCGCCACCGAGATCACCAGGCTGGCCCACGGCGCGGCCGCGGCAAGCGAGGCCGAGCAGACCGCCCGCCGCACCTTCGAGGAAGGCGGCAAGGCCGACACGCTGCCTTCTGTCACCGTACCGCGCACCCAACTCGTCGAAGGCGTGCCGGCATTCGAGCTGTTCCATCAGGCCGGCCTCGCGCCCAGCCGCACCGAGGCGCGCAAGCTGATCAAGGGCGGCGGCGGCCGGCTGAACGACAAGCCGATCGCGTCCGACGCCGCCGTGATCAAGGACAGCGACCTCGACGCCGACGGCACGCTGAAGCTGTCGGCCGGCCGCAAGCGTCACGTGCTGGTGCGCGCCGCCTGATCGCCTGTGGATAATCGCCTCGGGCGGCGGCCATTATGGGCAATGGCTCGCGATTCGAGCCGCATTTTCCGGGCCTCGAATCGCGAGCCATTGCCCATATTCGCTGTCGCGACGCATCCGCGCCTATGCTGCCGGCGCCATGAAGCGACACCCTCGCCCGCCCGACCTGCAGCCAGCCAAAAACCGCGACTCCGACAAAAACGGTGAAAACGGACGAAACGGGCCGACGCTACGGCGCGTGGTCGGACGGTGTCTCGCTGCGCGTCTGGGGAGCACCACCGCTGCCGGTGAAGATCTCGCGCAGCGCGCCGGGAGTCATTGCCGACATCATGTTCACGTCGGTCTTGAGATCGTCGAGCGGCCCTTCGAGACGGTAGGCGATGGCGAACACGCCGCCGTCCTTGCCGCCGGTCAACAGCGGCCCGAGCAGCGGCACGTTCGACAGCACGTTGTTGAGCGCGAAGCCCGGCACGACGATGCCGCGCAGGCTCGCCTGGTCGCGGGCCAGATCGATGGTGCCCGCCGTGGTGAGGCCGATCGACTTGCCGGACGTGTGGCCGTCCTTGAGCTCGATGCGGTCGGCGACCTTGGCAACGGATGCTTCGAGGCTGTCGAACTGCTGCAGCGGGTCGCCGGCGCGGCGCAGCGCGTCGATGGTCGAGTTGAGCGTGCCGACGCCAGCGCGCGGCGTCACCTTCTCGAAGTGGTAGGGTC
>VBAF01000346.1 GCA_005884705.1 Alphaproteobacteria bacterium | reverse complement strand
TTCAGCCCGGCGCTCGGCAGGCCGAAGAAGATCAGGAAGAGCTGGACGATCAGCGGCGTGTTGCGGATCGCCTCGACATAGACGGCGACCGTGCGCTTGAGCCACGGCGCGCCGTAGACCCGCGCCGCCGCGCCGGCGAGGCCGATCGCCAGGCCGACCGCCATGGTGACCAGCGACAGCTCGAGCGTCAGCACCAGCCCGTCGAGCAGGAACTCCCACGCCGCAAACACGTCGCGGAACTGGAACGAATAGCTCATGGCCGGTAGATCATGGCCGCCGCTCGCTCCTCGGATCGAACGTGTCCTGCAGCCCGTCGCCCAGGAAGTTGAAGGCGATCACGGTGAGGAAGATCAGCAGGCCCGGCCACAGTGCCAGGATCGGCGCCTCCTGCAGCAGGTCCTGCGCGTTGGTCAGCATGTTGCCCCAGCTTGCCGCCGGCGGCTGGGTGCCGAGGCCGAGGAAGCTGAGCGTCGATTCGAGCAGGATGAGCGTGCCGATCGACAGGCTCGTCGCCACCATCAGCGAGCCCAGCGCATTGGGCAGGATGTGGCGGAACATGATGCGCAGCGGCCGCGCGCCCAGCGCCTGGGCGGCCCGGGTGAAGTCGCGCGCCTTCAGCGTCAGGGTCTCGGCCCGCACCAACCGCGCCACGGTGGTCCAGCCGGTCAGCGCCACGATCGCCACCAGGCGCCACAGCGAGAAGGTCTCCGATTGGGCGATCGCTTGCGGGATGCCGAGCTTCTGCGGGTCGATCGCGGCCAGCACGATGAGCAGCGGCAGCAGCGGCAGCGCGATCACGCCGTCGGTCACCCGCATCAACACCGCATCGAGCCGGCCGCCGAGATAGCCCGCGACCACGCCGATCACTGCGCCGATCGCCGCCGACAGCAGCGCGCCGGCGAAGCCGACCAGCAGCGAGACCCGGCCGCCGTCGAGCAGGCGCTGGAACAGGTCGCGGCCCAGTTCGTCGGTGCCGAGCCAGAACGCTGACGACGGCGGCTCGAAGCGGCGCAGCAGGTCGGTCATGGTCGGATCGATGCCGCGCGCCGACGCGAGCCAAGGGGCGGCGAGCGACAGCACCAGCAGCACGGCGAGGAAGGCGAGCGAAAGCTGCGCCAGCCGCCGGTAGGAGACGCGCGGGTCGAGCCAGGCGTAGGCGAGGTCGGCGGCAAGGTTGGCGGCCATCGTCACGGCGGTGGCAAGCAGCAATGCCGCCAGCGCCAAGTTGTAGTCATTCCCCATCACGGCGTCGAAGATCAGCTTGCCCATCCCCGGATAGGCGAACATCGTCTCGGTGATCAGCGCGCCGGAGAACAGCCCGCCGAAGCTCAAGCCCAGGATGGTGAGCACCGGCGTCAGCGCATTGAGGAACGCGTGGCGCCACAGCACATGCGGCTCGGACGCTCCCTTGGCGCGCGCGGTGCGGACATAGTCCTGGCGCAGGGTCTCGATCATCGCCCCGCGCATGAAGCGGGTGTAGCCGCCGAGCTGCAACAGCAGCAGGGTTCCGATCGGCAGGATCGCGAAGCGCACATGTTGGCCGAGCGCCTCGGGCCAGGACGTGCCCGGCCGCACCTCCGCCATGCCGCCTGCCGGCAGCACGCCGAGCTTGACGGCAAACAACGTGATCAGCAGCAGCGCCAGCCAGAACGGCGGCGTGCTGATGCCGGCGAAGGACAGGAGGTTGACGATATAGTCGGCGCGGCTCCTGGGATGCGCCGCGGTCCAGACGCCGAGCGGCAGGGCGATGGCGATCGACAGCAGGAAAGCGATGCCCGCCAGTTCGAGCGTGTTGAGCAGCCGAGGCCCCAGCACCGCGAGCACCGGCTGGTTGAAGGAGCGCGAATAGCCGAAGTTGCCCTGCAGCGCCTGGCCCGCCCAGGCGAGGTAGCGCTCGACCAGCGGCTTGTCGACGCCGTAGACGGCGCGCAGGCGGGCGGCGTCCTCGCTGGTCATCTTGGGATCGCCGGCGATCATCAGGTCGATCGGATCGCCCGGCATCAGGCCGATCAGCAGGTAGACGATGAAGCTCATCAGAGCCAGCGTCACCACGATCTCGACCAACCGGTTGGCAAGGTAGCGGCTCATGCCGCGAGCCGCCGCTCCAGGCCGGCCTTCACCTCGGACCATTCCTCGTCGATCACGGAGAAATAGACCGAATCGCGGACATGGCCGTCGGCCATGATCATGTGCTTGCGCAGGATGCCTTCCTGCTTCGCCCCGAGCTTGAGGATGGCGGCGCGGCTGCGGGCGTTACGCAGATCGGTCTTGTACTCGACGCGGTTGAATTTCAGCATCTCGAAGGCATGCTGCATCATGAGCAGCTTGCATTCGGGATTGACCTCACCCGCCCAGACCGCGGGTTCGTACCAGGTCGAGCCGATCTCGAGCTTGCGATGCGCCGCCTCGATGTTGAGGTAGCGCGTCATGCCGACGTAGCGCTGCAGGGCCTTGTGCCAGACGACGAACGCCATCTCGTGCCCGCTCGCACTGCGGCGCAGCGCGTTGTCGATATAGGGATCGAACAGCGGTCCCAGCGCCGAGGTGGTGACGGTGAAGATCTCCGGATGCTGGGCCGCGGGCCGTACGAGCTCGCGATGCCGCTCTTCGAACGGCTCGAGCCGCACGAAGCGGCCGTCGAGCGTTACCCTGTCGAGCATCCTAGTCCTCCCAACGCCACTGCTCGATCCACAGCGTCGAGCTGTTGAGATGGCCGGTCGGCCGAACGCCTTTCAGCGGCTTGGGGATGACGAAGGGATCGACCCGGAAGAACAGCGGCAGCACCGGCAGGTCGTCGGTGTAGAGCCGCTGGATCTCGGCGAACAGCCCGCGGCGCTTGTCCTTGTCGAGCTCGCGTTCGGCCGAATCCAGCGCCTGATCCATATTTGGGTTGGCGTAGGCGGGATAGTTCTGGCCGCTCCAGCCGTTCTTCGCCGTCGGGATCTCTTCCGAATGGAGCGTCGAGCGCGGCACGCCCTGCGGCCGCGACACCCAGGCATACATGGCGAGCGCATTGAAGTTCCGCCGGTTCAGCGCCTCCGAGAAGATGCGCGGCGGCTCGGCCTTGACCCGCAGCTCGATACCGACCTGGCGGAGCTGGCTCTGGATCACCTGCGCCACCTGCTCGCGCACCTTGTTGCCGGCGGTGGTGGTGATCTCGATCGAGAAGCGCTCGCCGCCTGAATTGGTGCGGAAGCCGTTCTTGATGGTGGCGAAGCCCGCCTCGTCGAGCAGCTTCTTCGCGGCCGTCGGATCGTAGGCGTACTTGCGCGTCCCCTGGCTGTACATCGGATCGAGCGGGCTGATATCGCTGTCGGCGACCGGCTGCTTGCCTTCGAACAGCTTGTCGCTGATTGCCTTGCGGTCGATCGCCATCAGGATCGCGTGGCGCACCCGGCGGTCCTTGAGGAAGGGGTTGTCCAGGTTGACGTCGATATGCTCGTAGATCAGCGCCGGCTTGTAGACGACATCGTACTTGTCCTTGTGCCGCTTCTCGAAGGCCAGCGCCTGGTCGAGCGACAGGCCGAGCTCGCCCAGCGCGTAGTCGACGCTACCCGACAGCAGGTTGGCCTCGAGCGCTGCGGTGTTCTCGATGATCTTGACCACCAGGCGCTTGAAGTGCGGCTTCTCGCCGATCCAGGTCGGGTTCTCCTCGAGCACGATGCGGTTGCCCGGCACCAGCTCGACGATCTTGTAGGGCCCGAAGGCGAGTCCGGGATTGGTCGGGTTGGTGTCGTAGGTCGTCCTGGTGCGGTACTCGGCGGGATTGGCGTCGAAGATCGGCTTCTCGAGATGGGCCGGCAGGATCTGGAAGTCGAAGCCGTCGTAATCGAAGGTCACGCGGTCGGTGGTGACGGTGAAACTGAGATCGTCCTTGATGTCGAACCTGACGATCCGCTTGTAGCCCTCGGCCGAGGCGACGCCGGATTGCGGATGCTTGCCGACGTCGATGGTGAAGGCGATGTCCCGGGCAGTGACCGGCACGCCGTCGCCCCATGTCATCGGCTTCAGCGTGTAGTCGGTCTCGATGCCCTGCTTGCCGTCGGGCAGGGCGACCAGCCGCGCGGTCTTCCTGTCGAGGCTGGGCAGCGTGACGCAGAGCAGGCAGACCAGCTTCCAGTCCGGGTCGTAGGCGGTGATCGGCCGCGCGATCATGTTCTGGATCAGCGATTTGGCCAGCATCGAGCTGATCACCGGATTCATCGTGCCCGGCGACTGCGTCATGGCAAGCACCAGCTCGTCCTTGGCGGCGGCCGGCAGCGCGATCAGCGCGAGGAATAAACTCAGGAGGCGGCGAACCATTCGCCGCCAAAATTGCACGGCTAGCGCCGCGCTGTCATCGCCCCAAGGCCCGGCCGCGGCGCCGGCGGCCGGCCGCCGTGGTTGGCCGACCATTGCTCGGGCGCCTCGAGGAAGGCGCGCGTCTCGGTGAGCCCCTTCTCGTCGAAGTACTTGCCCTTCTGCGCCGCCTCCAGCGCATCCCACCAGGTGGCGAGCGCGTGCAGCTTGACGCCGGCGACCGCCAGCATCTCGACGCTCTGCGGGAAGATGCCGTAGTGGAAGATGACGAAGCAGTCGCTGACCTTGGCTTCGGCCTTCTTGAGCGCCTCGATGAAGACCAGCTTGCTGCCGCCGTCGGTCGCCAGATCCTCGACCAGCAGCACGCGCTTGCCGGGCTTGATGTCGCCCTCGATCTGCGCCATGCGGCCGAAGCCTTTGGGC
>VBAF01000345.1 GCA_005884705.1 Alphaproteobacteria bacterium | reverse complement strand
TTCTATACGATGTTCCAGCTCAAGCCGAAGGGTCGCTACCTGCTGCAGGTCTGCACCACGACACCGTGCTGGCTGCGCGGCTCGGAAGCGGTGATGAAGGTCTGCCAGCAGGAGGCCGACGGCGTCACCTTCAGCGTGCAGGAGGTCGAATGTCTCGGCGGCTGCGTGAACGCGCCGGTGGTCCAGATCAACGACGATTTCTACGAGGACCTCGACGCCGCCTCGACCAAGCGCGTGCTCGACGCGTTTCGCCGCGGCGAGACGCCGAGGCCCGGCCCGCAGATCGACCGCCAGACCTCGGCGCCGGTCGGCGGCCCGACCACTCTGAAGGGTGAGTGAGAACCATGCTCGCCGACATCGATCGCATCTTCACCAACCTCTACGGCTTCCACGACTGGCGGCTGGCCGGCGCGCGCGCGCGCGGCGCCTGGGACAACACCAAGGCGATCCTCGACAAAGGCCCCGAGGCGATCGTCGAGGAGATGAAGAAGTCCGGTCTGCGCGGCCGCGGCGGCGCAGGCTTCCCGACCGGGCTGAAATGGTCGTTCATGCCCAAGCAGGTCGGCGACCGGCCGCACTACCTCGTGGTCAATGCCGACGAGTCGGAGCCCGGCACCTGCAAGGACCGCGACATCCTCCGCCACGATCCGCACCTGCTTGTCGAGGGCTGCCTGGTCGCGGGCTTCGCGATGCGCGCGCACGCAGCCTACATCTACGTGCGTGGCGAGTTCTACAACGAGGCGCAGCATCTGATCGAAGCGGTTCGCGAGGCGCGCGAGGCCGGCCTGATCGGCGACAACGCCTGCGGCTCGGGCTGGAAGTTCGAGGTCTACGTCCATCGCGGCGCCGGCGCGTATATCTGCGGCGAGGAGACGGCGCTGCTCGAGAGTCTCGAGGGCAAGAAGGGCATGCCGCGGCTGAAGCCGCCATTCCCGGCCGGCTCCGGCCTCTATGGCTGCCCGTCGACCGTGAACAACGTCGAATCGATCGCCGTGGCGCCGACCATCCTGCGCCGCGGGGCCAGCTGGTTCGCCGGAATCGGCCGGCCGAACAACACCGGCACCAAGGTTTTCTGCATCTCGGGCCACGTGAACAAGCCGTGCAACGTCGAAGAGGAGATGAGCATCCCGCTGAAGGAGCTGATCGACCGTCACGCGGGCGGTGTACGCGGCGGCTGGGACAATCTTCTCGCGGTGATTCCCGGAGGCTCGTCGACGCCGATGCTGCCCAAGTCGATCTGCGACACCGTCCTGATGGATTTCGACGCGCTCAAGGACCAGCAGAGTGGCCTCGGCACGGCGGCGGTCATCGTGATGGACAAGTCGACTGACGTCATCAAGGCCATCGCCCGGCTGGCCTACTTCTACAAGCATGAGAGCTGCGGCCAGTGCACGCCGTGCCGTGAGGGGCTCGGCTGGGTATGGCGCGTGATGGAGCGCATGGTCACGGGCAATGCGCGAGTCGAGGAAATCGATGCGCTGTACGACGTCACCAAGCAGATCGAAGGCCATACGATCTGCGCCCTGGCGGACGGCGCCGCCTGGCCGGTCCAGGGCCTGATCCGGCACTTCCGGCCGTTGATGGAAGAGCGCATCCGCATGCGCACCGAAAAGCTGGCGGCCGAGTAGGGGCGGGAGCAGACGATGCCCACGATCAAGATCGACGGTAAGGAGATGGAGGTGCCGGCCGGCATCACCATCCTGCAGGCCTGCGAGATGGCCGGCGTCGAGATCCCGCGCTTCTGCTACCACGAGCGCCTGTCGATCGCCGGCAATTGCCGCATGTGCCTGGTCGAGGTGAAGCCCGGCCCGCCCAAGCCGCAGGCGAGCTGCGCGCTGCCGGTGGGCGACAAGATGGAGATCATGACCAACACGCCGATGGTGCAGAAGGCGCGCAAGGGCGTGATGGAGTTCCTGCTGATCAACCATCCGCTCGACTGCCCGATCTGCGACCAGGGCGGCGAGTGCGACCTGCAGGACCAGGCGATGGGCTACGGCTTCGACCGCAGCCGCTACCACGAGAACAAGCGCGCCGTGCCCGACAAGGAGCTCGGGCCGCTGGTCAAGACCTCGATGAACCGCTGCATCCAGTGCACGCGCTGCATTCGCTTCGCGGCGGAAGTCGCCGGCGTCGAGGAACTCGGCGCCACCGGGCGCGGCGAGGGCATGGAGATCACGACCTACGTCGAGCACGCGCTCACCACCGAGCTCGCCGGCAACCTGGTGGATATCTGCCCGGTCGGCGCGCTGACCTCCAAGCCCTACGCCTACGAGGCGCGGCCGTGGGAACTGCGCAAGAACGATTCGGTCGACGTGTTCGACGCGCTGGGCTCCAGCATCCGCGTCGATGTCCGCGGCAACGTCGTGATGCGCGTCCTGCCGCGGCTGAACGAGGACGTCAACGAGGAGTGGATCTCCGACAAGACGCGCCATGCGATCGACGGCCTGCGCTACCAGCGGCTCGATCGGCCCTACCTGCGCAAGGCCGGCAAGCTGGTCGAGGCGACCTGGGATGAGGCGTTCTCCGCCATCACCGCCAGGCTCGGCGCCCTCGACGGCAAGAAGATCGCCGCCATCGTCGGCGACCAGTGCGATGCCGAATCGATGGTCGCGCTCAAGGACCTGATGGCCGCCGTCGGCTCGCCCAACGTCGATTGCCGCCAGGACGGCGCCAAGCTCGAGGCCGGCGTGCGTGGTGGCTACATCTTCAACGCCGGCATCCGCGGCATCGACCAGGCCGACGCCATCCTGGTGGTCGGTTCCAATCCGCGCTGGGAAGCGCCGGTGCTGAACGCCCGCATCCTCCGGCGCTACCACAGCGGCAAGTGCGCGATCGCCAGCATCGGCCCTCGATCTCACCTATCCGGTCGAGCGGCTCGGTGCCGGGCCCGCGACGCTGCGCGACCTTGCCGACGGCAAGGTGGGCTTTGCCGAGAGGTGGAAAGCGGCCAGGAATCCGCTGGTCATCGTCGGCATGGGGGCGCTCGCCCGCGAAGACGGCGCGGCGGTGCTGGCGCTGGCCCGCAGCCTCGCCACGGTGCGCGACGACTGGAACGGTTTTGCCGTGCTGCACACGGCCGCGGCGCGGGTCGGCGCGCTCGATCTCGGCCTGGTGCCGGGCGTCGGCGGCCGCGATGTTGCCGGCATCCTGACCGGTGCGCAGGGCAAGGAGATCGAGGCGGTCTTCCTGCTGGCGGCCGACGGGTTCGACATGAGCAAGCTCGGCAAGGCCTTCGTGATCTACCAGGGCCATCACGGCGATGCCGGCGCCCATCGCGCCGACGTCATCCTGCCCGGGGCCGCCTATACCGAGAAGCCGGGCACCTACGTCAACACCGAGGGCCGCGTGCAGCTTGGCTTCCGCGTCGCCTATCCGCCGGGCGAGGCCCGCGAGGACTGGGCGATCCTGCGCGCTCTCTCGGAGCGGCTGGGCAAGACGCTGCCCTACGACACGCTCGACCAGGTGCGGGCGCGCCTGATCGCCGTGAACAGGAGCTTCGCCGCGCTCGATCAGCAGTCGGCCGGCGCCTGGGGCGAATTCGGCAGGTCGGGCGCTGTCTCCGATGCGCCGTTCGAGGCCGCGATCAAGAACTTCTACATGACCGATCCGATCAGCCGCGCCTCGCGGACGATGGCCGAGTGCATCGCCTCCCGTCAGCAGATCATGGCGGCGGCGGAGTAGGCGATGTTCACCACCGTCTCCACCTTCCTGACGACGAACTGGCTGGGCCAGGCGATCCTGATCCTGCTCGAGTGCCTCGCCGTCACGGTGCCGCTGCTGGTCGCGGTCGCCTACATGACCTATGTCGACCGCAAGGTCTGGGCCTCGATCCAGCTCCGCCGCGGTCCCAACGTCGTGGGGCCGTTCGGCCTGCTCCAGCCCTTTGCCGACGGCCTGAAGCTGGTGCTGAAAGAAACCATCATCCCGTCGAGCGCCAACAGCGTGCTGTTCATCATCGCGCCGATGATCACTTTCGTGACGGCGCTGGTCGCCTGGGCGGTGGTGCCGTTCAATGACGGCTGGGTGATCGCCGACATCAATGTCGGCATCCTCTACCTGTTCGCGATCTCCTCGCTCGGTGTCTACGGCATCATCATGGGCGGCTGGGCCTCCAACTCGAAGTACCCCTTCCTGGGCTCGCTGCGGTCGGCAGCGCAGATGGTGTCCTACGAGGTCTCGATCGGCTTCGTCATCATCACCGTGCTGCTCTGCGTCGGCTCGCTCAACCTCAGCCAGGTGGTGATCGCGCAGGCGGGCTGGTTCTGGAACTGGTTCTGGCTGCCGCTGCTGCCGATGTTCGTAATCTTCTTCGTCTCGGCGCTGGCCGAGACCAATCGCACGCCGTTCGACCTGCCGATGTCGGAAGCCGAGCTCGTCGCGGGCTTCCACACCGAATATTCGGCGATGACCTTCGGCCTGTTCTTCCTCGGCGAATACGCCAACATGATCCTGCTGTCGGCGATGGGCGCGGTGCTGTTTCTCGGCGGCTGGATGTCGCCGATCCCGTATGCGCCCTTCACCTGGGTGCCGGGCATCATCTGGTTCTGCCTCAAGATCGCGATGCTGCTTTTCGTCTTCTCCTGGACCAAGGGCACGCTGCCCCGCTACCGCTACGACCAACTGATGCGGCTGGGCTGGAAGGTCTTCCTGCCCGTGTCGCTCGGCTGGGTCGTCCTCACCGCCGCCGTGCTGCAGTTCGGCGGCTGGGTTCCCAAACACTAGGACCGCACCATGGCGACTCTCGACCGTACCGCGCGTTCCTTCCTGCTCACCGAGCTGGTGAGCGGCTTCATGCTGACGCTGCGCTACATGTTCAAGCCCAAGGCGACGATCAACTACCCCTACGAGCGCAGTCCGCTCAGCCCGCGGTTCCGCGGCGAGCATGCGCTGCGCCGCTATCCCAACGGTGAAGAACGCTGTATCGCCTGCAAGCTGTGCGAGGCGATCTGCCCGGCCCAGGCCATCACCATCGAGGCCGAGCCGCGCGAGGACGGCAGCCGCCGCACCACGCGCTACGACATCGACATGACGAAGTGCATCTATTGCGGCTTCTGCCAGGAGGCGTGCCCGGTGGATGCGATCGTCGAGGGCCCCAACACCGAGTTCTCGACCGAGACCCGCGAGGAGCTGCTTTACGACAAGGACAAGCTGCTCGCGAACGGCGACCGCTGGGAGGCTGAGCTCGCCGCCAACCTCCAGGCCGACGCGGCGTATCGCTGAGCCGGGCCGGGGGAAGGGGGGAAGATGCTGCTCCAGGCGATCGCCTTTTACGTGTTTGCGGCCGTGACCGTGGGGTCCGGCGCCATGGTCGTGGTGTCGCGCAATCCGGTCTATTCGGTGCTGTTCCTGATCCTCGCCTTCTTCAACGCGGCGGCGCTGTTCCTGCTGATCGGCGCCGAGTTCATCGCGATGATCCTGGTGATCGTCTATGTCGGCGCGGTCGCCGTCCTGTTCCTGTTCGTCGTCATGATGCTCGACATCAACGTGGCGAAGATCAAGGAGGGCTTCCTCGACTACCTGCCGATCGGCGCCATGATCGGCGCGGCGCTGCTGGCCGAGATCCTGTTTGGCCTCGGCGTGCTGGGCGGCACCGCGGGCACGGTCAGCACCTTCAGCAAGGCGGGCACCCAGGCGCTGGTGCTCGACAACACGCGCGCCATCGGCCGGGTGCTCTACACCCAGTATTTCTATCTGTTCCAGGTCGCGGGCCTGGTCCTGCTGGTCGCCATGATCGGCGCCATCGTGCTAACCCTGCGCCGCCGTCCGGGCGTGCGCCGCCAGCGCGTCAGCGAGCAGCTCTACCGGTCGAAGGAGGCCGCCATCACCGTGGTCAAGGTCCCGACCCGGGGAGGCGTGTCATGACGATCGGCCTCGAGCATTATCTCACCGTCGCCGGCGTGCTGTTCACGCTCGGCATCCTGGGCATCTTCCTGAATCGAGCTGATGCTGCTGGCGGTGAACATCAACCTCGTGGCCTTCTCGGTCTTCCAGGGCAACATCGTGGGCCAGGTCTTCGCCATGCTGGTGCTGACCGTGGCCGCCGCCGAGGCGGCGATCGGACTGGCCATCCTGGTGGTGTATTTCCGCAACCGCGGCACCGTCGAAGTCGAAGACATCAATGCGATGAAGGGCTAGGCAGGGACTAACCATGGATCTTGCCATCAAGCTCATCGTCCTCCTGCCGCTGCTTGCGGCGGCGATCGCCGGCCTGTTCTGCCGCGTGATCGGCGACCGGCCGGCGCAGATCGTGACCTGTGCGGCGCTTCTGATCGCTGCGGCCTTGTCGGTGCTCGTCTTCGTCCGCATCGGCTTCGG
>VBAF01000357.1 GCA_005884705.1 Alphaproteobacteria bacterium | reverse complement strand
CGGAGCCGGTGCCGCCGATGGCGGCGGCAAAGCCGTGGGCGCCGGCGTCGCCGCCGAACCTTGGGCGGTCGGCGCGGGCACTGAAGGTGCGGAGGCCTGGATGGTCGGCGGCGCCGGCGAGAGGAGATCTCGCCACACGGCCTGGTAGCGCCACAGCACGGCACCGATCACCAACACCAGCGCGACCATGATCCACGGCGCGGCACTTCGCCGGTGCGGGCGCGACAGGAGCTCGGGCATCTCGCGGTTCACCCCGCTCAGCCGCGGCGCCGCAGCCGTCGCGCCCGGCGCGACATCCATGCGCTGGGTCGGCGCGTCGTGGGCGCGCGGCAAAGAGACGCCGAACAGCTTGCTCCATTCGGCGACCGACTGCGGCCGCTGCTCGGACGCGAAGGCGAGCGCGCCATCGACCGCCGCCAGGAACGTCTTGTCGAAGCCGCCAAGCCGGCTCTCGGCCAATGGCCGATACGAATCCTTGCCGACGCGGCTCACCGCTTCCGGCGGGGCTGAGCCGGTGATGGCGTGATGCAGTACCGCGCCGGCGGAGTAGATGTCGCTCCATGGGCCCTGCTTGCCGTCGGCCGCATACTGCTCGATCGGCGCATATTGCGGCGTCAGCACCGAGGTGAGAGTGCGCGTGCGATGGCCCATCGCCTGCCGCGCCGCGCCGAAGTCGATCAGGATCGGCACGCCGTCGCGGCGGATGATGATGTTGGACGGCTTGATGTCGCGATGCAGGAAGCCCTGCGCATGCACTGCCCCCAGGCCGAGCAGGAGCCCTTCGGCGAGCCGGCGCACCTCGTCCGGCGGCAACGGCCGGCCGGACTCGCGCAGCAGTTCGCCGAGGCTGCGGCCGTCCTCGAACTCCATGACGGTGTAGGCGGTGCCGTTGGCCACCAGGAAGCGCAGCACCGGCACGATGTGCGGATGACGGAAGCGGGCGAGCGCCCGCGCCTCGTCGAGGAAGCGCTCGCGGCCCCAGGCGAAGTCCTCGGCAAAGCGCGCGCCGCGCGCCACCACCGTCTCGCTCTGGCGCACCGCGAACTCGACCGGCAGGTATTCCTTGATCGCCACGACCTTGGCGAGCTGGCTGTCGAAGGCGCGATAGGTGATGCCGAAGCCGCCATGGCCGATCACCGCGTCGAGCCGGTAGTCGCCGAGCATGGTGCCGAGCGGCAGGGCTTGGACATTGTCGGAAGTCATGACGGCACGCGCATCCCGCCCCTTGATGCGCGTTCGCAACCGCCCGCACAAGCGCGGGCTAATCGACCACGACGATCAGCGCGCGGTGGTTACCGCCGACGCCGGCAGCCGGACCATGCTCTGGACTTCCGGCACGAGCTGCATGAGCACGATCAGTGCGCACAAGCCGATGGCGGTGAGCATGGTGGCGGGCCGCGTCTGCAGATGCGGCGTGGGTTCGCGCCGCGTACGACGGTCGGTCATGACCAGTCCTTCAAAAAAATCACTGCCTAAAAAGTACGGCCGAGACCCGAAAAATTGGTGGGTTCAGCCACGCAAACCTTAGGGCATGACTACCTTGATCTCAAGAAAAATCTTTTCCACACAATGGTTTAACGACCGATCTTACGGTTTGACTCGAAGACACAACAGATCGCGTTTCGACGTCATGAGGACCACCTCTTATGGTCCGCCACTTTCACAGAAGGCCCGCCTCAACATGTCGTTGTCGGCTCTCAAGCGTAGCGCTTGCTTGGCCAAGCGACGCGCCAAGGACTCCAGCGCCAAGGCCGAGTAAACTTTCGCCCATGAACGCTCCCCTGCTCGACAACACCCGCACCCTGGTGCTGACCGGCGCAAGCCGCGGCATCGGACATGCGACGGTGAAGAAGTTCAGCGCCGGCGGCTGGCGGGTCATCACGGTGTCGCGCCAGCCGTTCAGCGCACTCTGCCCATGGCCGGGCGGCGACAAGAATCACGTGCAGATCGACCTTGCCGAACCCGACGATGTCCAGCGCGGCATCGAGGAGATCCGCGATCGCCTGGGCGGCGGCCGGCTCGACGCGCTGGTCAACAACGCGGCGATCTCGCCCAAGGACGAGACCGGCGGCCGGTTCGGCGCGATCGACACGCCGTTCGACCTGTGGCGGCGGGTGTTCAACGTCAACTTCTTCGCACCTGTGGCGCTCGCCCGCGGCCTGATGGGCGAGCTGTCGGAAGCGCGCGGCTGCGTCGTCAACGTGACCTCGATCGCCGGCAGCCGGGTCCATCCCTTCGCCGGCTCGGCCTACGCCACGTCGAAGGCAGCGCTCGCGGCGCTGACCCGCGAGATGGCGCACGATTTCGGGCCACGCGGCATCCGGGTCAACGCGATCGCGCCGGGCGAGATCGACACCTCGATCCTGTCGCCCGGCACCGAGAAGATCGTCGAGGAGCAGATCCCGATGCGGCGTCTCGGCACGCCCGACGAAGTGGCCGACGTGATCCATTTCCTGTGCGAGAAGGGCGCGTCCTATGTTTCCGGCGCCGAGATCCAGATCAACGGCGGCCAGCACGTGTAGGAGGAGTTCGTCATGGACACGATGACCAACCTGAAAGGCGAGAGCGGCCGCGATGCGCGGCGCCGCATCCGGGCTGGCGGCCATCGCCTGCCGACCTCCGGCATGGCGCCGGGTTACGTGCAGGGCAATCTCGCCATCCTGCCCAAGGCGCTCGCCGCCGACTTCGCGCGCTTCTGCCAGCTCAACCCCAAGCCCTGCCCATTGCTCGGCCAGTCGGAGCCCGGCGATCCGCGCCTGCCGATGCTGGGCGAGGATCTCGACATCCGCACCGACATTCCGCTGTATCGCGTCTGGAAGAAGGGCGAGCTGGTCGAGGAAGTGACCGACCTCAACAAGGTCTGGCGCGACGACCTCGTGTCGTTCGTGCTGGGCTGCTCCTTCTCCTTCGAGGAGGCGCTGGTCGAGAACGGCCTCGAGATCCGCCACCAGAGCTGCAACGTCAACGTGCCGATGTACCGGACCAGCATCGAGTGCGCGCCCGCCGGCCCGTTCCATGGCCCGATGGTGGTCTCGATGCGGCCGTTCAGGCCGGCCGACGCGATCCGCGCGGTGCAGGTGACCACCCGCTTCCCGTCGGTGCATGGTGCGCCGGTCCATCTCGGCAAGCCCGAGCTGATCGGCATCAAAGACATCGCCAAGCCGGACTATGGCGACGCCGTGCTGGTGCGCGACGACGAGCTGCCGGTGTTCTGGGCCTGCGGCGTCACCCCGCAATCGGTGGTGGCGACGGTCAAGCCCGACTTCTGCATCACCCATGCGCCGGGCTACATGCTGGTCACCGACCTCCTCAACGCGCGGCTGGCGGTGCTGTAGATGATCAATCGACGGCATCACCGTTCTCGATTTCACCCAGGGCATCGCCGGCCCGCATGCTTCCATGCTGCTGGCGCTGCACGGCGCCGACGTCATCAAGATCGAGCCGCCGGAAGGCGACTGGGGCCGCGCGCTCGGCGACATCAAGGGCGACCACTGCGCCCATTCGATCGCCTTCAACCGCGGCAAGCGCTCGATCGCGGTCGATCTGAAATCGGCCGATGGCATCGCCGTGGTGAAGAAGCTCGCCGCCAAGGCCGACGTGGTGCTGGAGAGCTTCCGGCCCGGCGTGATCCAGCGACTGGGCTTCGGCTACGAGGACGTCAAGAAGGTCAATCCCAAGGTCGTCTACTGCTCGGTCTCGGGCTTCGGCCAGACGGGACCCTACAGCAAGCGGCCGACGGTCGACGGGCTGATCCAGGCCTTCTCCGGCATGATGGTGATGAACAAGATGCCCGACGGCACGCCCTACCGGCAGGGCATGATCGCGGTCGACGTCACCACCGGCCTCTACACCTTCCAGGCGCTCGCACCCGCGATCATGCGGCAGTTCCGCTTCGGCGAGGGCTGCTTCATCGATTCCAGCCTGATGCGCTCGGCGGCGGCGTTCCAGGGCGCCAAGCTGATGGAATGGATTTTTTCCAACGGCGCGCCGCCGGTGCTCTACATGCCGGCGGGCAGCTACAAGACCAGCAACGGCTACATCATGGTCTCGGCGATGCGGCCGCATCACTTCAAACTCATGTTCGAGCTGGTCGGCCGCGCCGACATCGCAAACGATCCCGAACTGCAGAGCCACGAGGCGCGCATCAAGAATGCGCCCAAGATCATCAAGGCCTTGCAGGAGACCATGCCGTCGAAGACCACCGAGGAATGGATCGCCATCCTGCAGCCCAAGGACGTGTTCTGCGAGCGGGTCAACAACTACACCGACTATCTCGAGCATCCGCACGTCGCGGAGTCGGGCGCGATCGACTGGATCGAGCAGGACCGCGTCGGCCGCCTGCCGGTCGCCAACATCCCCGGCCTGCCGCGCGCCTCCGAGCATCCGCCGCAGCAGCATGCCCCGCATGTCGGCGAGGACGGGCCCGACATCCTGGACGAGCTGGGCTACGGCACGGCCGAGATCGAGGCGATCTTCACCCGCGGCGGCGTGCGGCGGCCGTCCGAGCCGGCGGCGGCCAAGGCCGCGGACTAGCGCGATATCGCCTTTCTCGGAGTCGGATCGCGCACCCCCTCCAGCGCGCGCCCCCGTCCACAACCGTCCACCGCAGTCCACTCCTCAGTGGACTCCCAATCCTTTGATACGTCGGCACTTTCGCCCGAAAGTCCACGAATCCACTGACTCCCCCCACCCCCTCGAAAAACACCCTCTTTCGCCGCCAAGCGTCGATGGCGGCGCGAGCACGCGATCCATCCGAGGGCGAGGGCGACGACAGCGAGTCCAAGGCGAAGCATCTTGCGCGCCACACTGCATCGTCCCGCGCCGGACACCTATTATGGGCAGTGGCCTCTGCGATTCCTTGGGAAAACGGGCCCCAAAAGGGTGGGCCAATGCCCACAATGAGGTTCGCGCGCGATCGCTATCCACCGACGCTTGTGGATTGTTGATCAGGTTACCTGGAAGCCTCTGGCGAAAGGATCACGGTCGTCGACGAAGATCGTGTTGATGCCGTGCTGGCGGGCCCAGCCGGAGATCGACGGCACGATGGCGTCGTGGTTGCCGACCTT
>VBAF01000356.1:1895-5437 GCA_005884705.1 Alphaproteobacteria bacterium | reverse complement strand
TTGATCTGCTGCACCACGAAACCTCCCCCGCTTCCCCCAGCCTAGAACACATTCCGTCCGGCCGTAATCGGCCGGGCGGAATGTGTCCCTGTGAAACCAGCAATCCCGTTGCGCGGGTTCCAGACCGGATGGAGCCGCGGAGCGGCTCCATCCGGTCTGGAACCGCTCTAGCGTATCGCGCACTATGCGCGCCAACCAACCTCGAGGAATTCCATGGCCATCCGCCGCAATCTGCTCCGCGAACGTCTGAATGCCGGCCAGCCGACCATCGGCACACACATCCTGTCGTGCTGGCCGACGCTGGTCGAGCTGATCGGCCATTCCGGCCAGTACGACTATGTCGAGTTCACCGCGGAGTACGCGCCGTTCGACATGCACGACCTCGACAATCTCGGTCGGGCCTTCGAGGTCGCCGGGCTGGGCGGCATGATCAAGATCGAGCAGACCCAGTACAGCCACCAGGCGATGCGGGCGATCGGCGCGGGCTTCCAGAGCATGCTGTTCGCCGACATCCGCTCGGTCGAGGACGCCAAGGCGGCCGTCGATGCGGTGCGCGCCGAGACGACCATGGCGGCCGGCGCGCGCGGCCGCGGGCGGCTCGGCGTCGGCATGCGGCGCGACGTCGGCATCGTGCGCCACGGCGGCCAGCCGGCCTATGTCGATGCGCTGAACGACGTGGTGATCGCCATCATGGTCGAGAAGAAGTCGTGCGTCGACGATCTCGAGGCGATCCTGTCGGTGCCGGGCATCGACATGGTGCAGTTCGGCGCCTCGGACTTCTCGATGAGCATCGGCAAGCCCGCCCAGTACAACGATCCGGAGGTGCTAGCGGCGGAGAAGTTCACCATCGAGCTGGCGCTCAAGATGGGCAAGAACCCGCGCGTCGAGCTACGCGATCCGAGCGCCGCGGCGAAGTATCTCGAGATGGGCGTGCAGCATTTCTGCATCGGCTGGGACGTCCGCATCCTGGCCGATTGGTGGGACAGCAAGGGTGCCGAGATGCGCGGCATGGTCGACGGCAAGGCCAAGCCCGCCGCGGCGAAGCCCGCAAAGGTCGCGGGCAACTACGCATGACCGAGCCGCCGGTCGCGCCACGGCGGCCGGCGCCGTTCACGCGGCATGGCATCACGGTCACGGACGACTATGGCTGGCTGAAGGATCCGGACTGGCAGAAGGTGCTGCGCGATCCGGCCCTGCTGCAGCCCGACATCCGCGCCTATCTCGAGGCCGAGAACCGCTACGCCGGGGAGATCCTGCGGCCGACCGAGGCGCTGCAGAGGCAGCTCGTCGCCGAGATGCGCGGCCGCATCAAGGAGGACGATGCGGGCGTGCCGCTGCCCGACGGGCCGTTCGCCTACACCTGGAAGTATCGCCAAGGCGGCCAGCACGAGCTGGTCGGCCGCCTGCCGCGCAACGGCGGCGACTTCCAGGCGATCCTCGACGGTGATGCGCTGGCCAAGACGTCGGACTACTTCAAGTTCGGCGGCCGGCGGCACTCGCCCGACCACCGGCTCGAAGCCTGGAGCGCCGACCTGCGCGGCTCGGAATACTTCACCATCCGGGTGCGCCGCTGGGACACCGGCGAGGATCTGGCCGACACCATCACCCAGGCCGGCGGCAACGTCGTCTGGGGGCTCGATTCGACGTTCTTCTTCTACGTCGAGCGCGACCAGAACCATCGGCCGCTGAAAGTGTTCCGCCATCGCCTGGGCACGCTGCAGACCGACGACGTGCTGGTCTACGAGGAGCCGGACCAGGGCTGGTTCACGAGCATCTCCGAAAGCGCGAGCGGGCGGTTCCTGGTCATTTCGGGCGGCGACCACGACACCACCGAAGAGCACCTGCTCGATCTCTCGGATCCCAACGCGACGCCGCGCCTGATCGCGCCGCGCGAGACCGGCGTGCGCTACGGCGTCGCCGACCGCGGAGACGAGCTGTTCATCCTGACCAATGCCGGCGACGCGATCGATTTCCGCATCGCCACGGCGCCGCTGGCGACGCCCGACCGGGCGCACTGGCGCGAGCTGATCCCGCATCGGCCCGGCGTCTATATCATCTCGACCGCGCTGTTCGCCGGCCATCTGGTGCGGCTCGAGCGCGAGAACGCCTTGCCCTCGATCGTGATCCGAGATCTGGCGAGCGGCGCCGAGCACAGCATCGCCTTCGACGAGGCGGCCTATTCGCTCGACATGCAGGACGGCTACGAGTTCGAGACCGCGACGCTGCGGTTGTCCTATTCGTCGATGACGACGCCGGTCGAGATCTATGACTACGACATGGCGACGCGACAGCGCAGCTTGCGCAAGCGGCAGGAGATCCCGTCGGGCCACGATCCGTCGCGCTACGTGACGACCCGGCTGTTCGCCACGGCGCAGGACGGCGCCGAGGTGCCGGTGTCGCTGCTGCATCGTCGCGACGTCCTGCCCGACGGTTCGGCGCCGATGTTGCTCTACGGCTACGGCTCCTACGGCATGGCGATGCCGGCCTCGTTCTCGTCCAACCGGCTGTCGCTGGTCGATCGCGGCTTCGTCTATGCCATCGCCCATATCCGCGGCGGCGCCGACAAGGGCTGGGGCTGGTACCTCGCCGGCAAGCGCGAGAAGAAGACCAACAGCTTCGACGACTTCATCGCCGCCGGCAGGGCACTGGTCGAGCGCGGCTACAGCTCGGCCGGCCGCATAGTGGCGCATGGCGGCAGTGCCGGCGGCATGCTGATGGGTGCCGTGGCCAACCGCGCACCGGCGCTGTTCGCCGGCATCGTCGCCGAGGTGCCGTTCGTCGACGTGCTGAACACCATGCTCGACGACACGCTGCCGCTGACGCCGCCGGAATGGCCCGAATGGGGCAACCCGATCACCGACGCCGAAGCGTTCCGCACCATCCTCGGCTACTCGCCCTACGATAACGTCGCGGCGCAGCGCTATCCCGCGATCCTCGCCATGGCCGGCCTGACCGATCCGCGGGTCACCTACTGGGAGCCGGCCAAGTGGGTCGCCCGCCTGCGCGCCACCATGACCGGCGGCGGACCCGTGCTGTTGCACACCAATATGGGCGCGGGCCACGGCGGCGCCTCGGGACGGTTCAGCCGACTCGACGAGGTGGCGATCGCCTATGCCTTCGCGCTGCTGGCGGCGGGAAAGATAAGTTCCGAATAACGCCCGCATACCGCGCAGTCGCCGGTCTCAGCGCGCCAAGGTAAAGAGCTCGCTCTCCTTGCTGACCCCGCGCAGGCGATGGCGGCCGACCGAAACCAGATGGTCGCGGCTGCGCTCGGCGGCTTCGGCAAAGGCCTGGCTGACCAGCAGCGGATGGCCGAGCGCCTTGCACAGCAGCTCGATGCGCGCGGCCTCGTTGACGGCGGTGCCGATCACGGTGAAATCGAGCCGCGCGGCGGTGCCGACGTTGCCGTACTGCAGCGTGCCGACATGCAGCGCGATGTCGAGGCCGGGTGTCGGCTGGCCTGTTTCCCTACGGCGTGCCGTCAGCATGTCCATCAGGTCGAGGGCGTCGCTCGCCGCCGCCAGCGCCGCCGCACAGGTCTC
>VBAF01000356.1:0-1887 GCA_005884705.1 Alphaproteobacteria bacterium | reverse complement strand
CGTCGGTGCGGAAAATCGCCAGCAATCCGTCGCCCAGGAATTTCAGCACCTCGCCGCCGCGGCGCGGCAGCGGCCGCACCATGCAGTCGAAGCACTCGTCGAGCAGGCCGATCAGCTCGCGGCCGGGCAGGCTGTCGGCGAGGGCCGTGAAGTCGCGCAGGTCGGCATAGAGCAGCACCGCCTCGACCTCATGGAGCTCGCCGCGCCGAAACGTGCCGGCCAGCACGCGCGCCGCCGGATCGGTGCCGAGATAGGCCTCGAGCAGGCCCTGCCCGACCGCACGCATGGTGATCGCCTTCACCGCCAGGGCGAAGACCGGCAGGACTTCGCGCAGGACGCCAAGCTGGGCGTCCTCGAAGCCCTGGGCGCGATCGGTCGCAACCGAGCAGATCAGCCAGAGTTGGCCGAGCCCCTCGTCGGGCCGCGGGGTCTGGCCGGGCGCAAGCTCGCCGAACGGAAAGATGGTGCCCAGCCAGTCGGTCATGCCGAGCCCGCGCAGCTCGGCAAACACCGGCACTTCATCGGGAAGCGGTGGCTGGCGCAGATCGAGCCGCTGCTCGAACCTGCCTGCCCTCAGCATGCCGACGAAAGGGCTCTGCTGGACGATCGGCCGATCGATCTCGGCGTGCTCGAACTCGAAATGCGTGGCGGGTCCGGTGGCGCGGTCCCAGATCAGGCTGCGCGCCAGCACCAGCGGATGCAGCGTGTTCATGCCGACGAAGAGGCGCGCCGCCGGCACGCCCGCCTGGTCGAGGCGACGCGCGAAGCCGTCGACCATCTCCTCGAGCGGCAGGTTGCGTAGGCCCGCCTCGGCGAGCCACGCCAAGACCCTCTGCGTCAAAGCGCGACGCGGGCCGGCGGCAGGGCCAAGCCGGCGACGTCGGTGCGCATCCTGAAGATGCTGCCGCAATTGTCGTGCGGGCCGCCGCGCGAACCGGTGACGATGTAGAGATCGCGCATATCGTCGCCGGCGAAGCACAGGCTGGTGACCATCGGCAGCGGTACCGCGATGTCGGTGCGATGCGTGCCGTCGGCATTGAACACGGCGACCCGGCCGCCGTGGGCATCGGCCACCCAGACCGAGCCGTCCTCGGCCACCTTCAGGCCGTCGGGCACCTTGTCGTCGCCTAGCGCGGCGAATTTGCGCCACGGTCCGACGCTGCCGTCGGCTTTCACGTCGTAGACGCGGACATAGGGGCCGCGCGCATCGCAATGATAGAGCTTCTTGCCGTCGGGCGAGAAGCCCAGCCCGTTGGTCAGCAGCACGCCGTCCGACAGCGTGCGCATCGAGCCGTCCGTTTCGATCACGTGCAGGTGGCCGGGCCTGGGCGTCTCGCCGCCGAACACCTTGAAGGCGAGTGACCCGACATAAATGCGGCCGGCCTGGTCGGTCGTCAGGTCGTTGAAGCCGGTGGCGCCGGGGATGGCGTCGAGCGCGAGCAGCGAGCGGGTCGTGCCGTCCTTGAGCGAGACGCAAGCGATGTCGCGCCCGCCGACGATGATCCCTCCCGAGTCGTGCAAGGCCATGCCGCCGATGCCGCGGCGCTTGGGCACCACGGGCAAAACCGTGCCGGCGCGGTCGAGCAGGAACACGCCGCCGTTGATGACGTCGCTGAAATAGAGGCCGCGACGGGGATCCCAGACCGGTCCCTCGATCAGGCCATAGCCGGTTGCCACTCGTTCCATGGTGTATCCTTCACGCCAACCGCGTGAAGGATACACCGGCCGACCGGTATCGTGGCTAGCTGGATTGCCAATTTGCCGCCAGGACCGGCGCCAGCGCATTGGCCACTTCGGGCGACAACTGCGTCTGGCCGATCGGCGGCGGCGAGAATGCCGACATGGCCTGCACGAGCTGGTCCACCCCGCCATCGCCGAGGGAGAATC